>CAUPHU010000059.1:0-9394 GCA_963511095.1 uncultured Anaerococcus sp.
AATCACATTTTCCGCACCTTCCTTATGGCCGAAGGTCCTAGGCCTATTTTGTTTTTTTGCCCACCTGCCATTGCCATCAAGGATAATCGCAATGTGGTCCGGTATTTTTAATTCAGTCATAATCCCTCACTATATCCTAACCACTATACCCAAAAGCGCCTGTTTTTTCTATTAAATTTAAGTAATGTCCTAAGTTTATATTTAGAAAATTAAAGCTAAGTTTTCCAAAACAAAAGCGACACAATTTCATATGCCGCTTGAATTCTTATTTATTTGATGATTCTATTTCTATTACCTTCTTCACACAGCCGTCATTTGTTGGGATTTGTGATTGGTCTTTCTTTGGGATTTCTATGTCTGGGATGGTGTAGGTTGATTCTTCTATTGTTTCTGCTTCCCTAAGACCAAGCTGGTGGGAGAATCTTAGGATGTATTTTGTGTTTGGGAGTTTGACCATGGCAGGTGTCGTCCCTATCCCGTCTCCTCCAGTTTTTTCTCCGATAATTGTCCCAAAATCATTATCCCTAAAAACGTGGGTTGCAATTTGGGCTGATGAGTAGACGAATCTATCTACCAAGAGATATAAATTACCATTAAATTTATATTCATCACCAAATTCCCTAGCGTTTTTATTTGCTGGATTAAAGATAATATGGGTGAAATTTTTCATTATTTCTGCCATCATCTCTTTATCATTTTTTAGGAAAGGAATATTTTCTTCCATGTATTTAAAATCTGCTTCCCTTATTTTCTTGATAGAAGCTTTAAGTTCTGGATATTGAGGATCGAATTTAAAAACTTCTTCATTTCTAAAGAGAATATATTCGTGACTATCCTTAAAATCTTTCTTTCCCATAAGCATGGGGTAAAGATAGGCATTGGTATAATCAGAATTGCCCCCACCGTTGCCCCTAAGATCAATAATCAAGGCTTTTTTGTTTTGAGATTTTTTAAGATAAGATTTTAAAAGATCTAAATCATCAGCAAAAGCTTCAGATTCTGGATTAATCATTGATCTTATTTTTAGGTATCCAATGTCATTATTTATATCTTGAACTGTGAGATTTTGAGTGTCTGCCAAGCTCTTGTCAAATATTTTATCAAAAACCTTTATCTTCGAAATCTTTGTCCCAAACAAGTAATTTATAAGGTCAATATTTACAGAATTTGGATAATTATCCTTTGCCAAGCTGAATGTTTCCTTGATATGGTAGGCTTCCCCCGAATCCAAAAGATTGGTATGACCATCTTCAAGACGAGATAAAATCTTATTCATCCTATCAAAAAATTCCCTATCGGTCCTTATATTTTTAAGCTCTTTCTTATAGGCATCACGATTCTTTAAGAAATCATAAGTTCCATTCCTATAAAAAAGCCCATAGTATTTTTCCAAAGTATCAAAGACATAGTCAAAGTCATTTTCATAAATACTTTGCTTATCAGAATAATATTTAGGATCAATTTCATAATCAAAATGACTTGCCTTTCCTCTTAAAAGGAAAGAAAGGCAAATTCCTATTGTTATTGCAAAAAGAAGCCCTAATATTTTTATAAGTTTTTTCATACATATTTACCTTAATAATCTAGAACAGATAAAATCTCCTCAAAGGATGTTTCACCTTCTAGGACTTGGATTAGGGCGTTTGTAATCATTGGTCTGAATTTATCTTTTTTGAGTTTGTCTTTTATCTCTGAGCTTTCTAGGCCGTGTTTTCTAATTACATCCTTAAATTCGCCATCAATTGGCATGACTTCTTCTACTGCCTGGCGGCCCATGTAGCCTCCGTTACAATGAGGGCAGCCCTTTGGGCGGTAGATTTCCCTTTCCCTGTCGACTTTTATGTAGGTTGACATTAGCTGATATTCTGAGTCTGTCATCCTATCTGGCTCTTTGCAGTCGCAGAGTTTTCTTACTAGCCTTTGGCTGGCAAGAAGGCTTACAGCAGACCTTATCAGATAGTCTTCTACTCCCAAATCCTTTAGCCTGATTAGGGCAGAAAAGGCATCCCTGGTGTGGGCAGTTGATAAAATGAGATGGCCGGTAATGGCAGCTCTAATAGCAATTTCTGCCGTTTCCTTATCTCTGATTTCGCCAATCATGATTATATCCGGGTCTTGGCGGAGGATTGATTTTAGTATTACTGGATAGGTTAGGCCAACTTTTTCGTTGATTGAAATTTGGTTTATGTTTTCGATTTTGTATTCTACTGGGTCTTCAATTGTAATTATATTTACAGCTTCGGTATTTAGTTTTTGAAGCAAGGCGTAGAGGGAGGTAGTTTTGCCTGAGCCTGTGGGACCTGTCATTAAAATCATGCCAGATTTTTTGCTTATTGCATTTTTTAGCTTGTTTTTGCTATCATTTGAAAAACCAAGTAGCCTGGTCTTTTCTAAAAATAGATCGATTGATAGGATTCTTATTACAATTTTCTCGCCAGTAATGGTTGGAACTGACGATATCCTAAAATCTATGTCCGGGAAATTATCTAGCTTGACCGACCCGTCTTGGGGCCTTCTTTTTTGCGACAAATCCATACCACAAGCCAGCTTAATTTTTGAAATTAGCCTTTCTAAGTTTTCCTTACTTATCATCATTATGTCAATAAGGACGCCGTCTACCCTTAACCTGATTTTCCCGTAGTCTTCTTCTGCTTGGATGTGGATATCTGAAGCAGACTTATCTAGGGCAGTTTTTATAAGATTTTCTATAAATGAGTCAATGTCTGCCTGTATTTGTCTTTGATCAAGCATTATACACTCCAATATTTATCATCTAGGGCCCTATATCTTACGGCTTCTAGCAAATGTTTTGTGGTAATTTCTTGACTTTGCTCTAAATCAGCAATTGTCCTTGCCATCTTAAGGACCTTGTTGTAGGATCTAACGGAGAAATTGTATTTGTTGAAGGCCATTTGTCCTATTTTTTCAACTTCCGGACTTAGGTGTATATATTTTTTCATAAGCCTTGTGGAAAGGAGGGCATTGGTTTTTATTTTCTCAGTCTTGTATCTTTCCTCCTGGATTTTCCTCGCCATTACCACTTCGTTTTTAAGCTCTGCCGAAGATTTTGATTTCGTATCGTCTTTCAAATCATCATATTTTACAGGTTTGATTTCTATATGGATATCAATCCTGTCTAAAATTGGTGAAGAAATCTTGTTTAGATACCTTCTAATCTCGTGGATGGAGCAGGTGCATTCTTTAAGTGGATTGCCGTAATTGCCGCATGGGCAAGGGTTCATAGCCGCAATTAAGATAAAGTCTGACGGATATTTTACACTGGCTTGGGCACGGGCGACGTTGATTTCCTTATTTTCTAATGGTTCCCTTAAGGCTTCAATTACATTTTTTTGGTATTCTGGAAACTCATCCAAAAACAAAACTCCCCTGTGGGCCAGGGTAATCTCACCTGGTTTTGGCACAGAATGACCGCCGCCTATTAGAGCGACTTGGCTAGATGAGTGGTGAGGCGCTCTAAATGGTCTTTCATTTACCAAATGTCCCCTGTCTAAAAGTCCCATTATAGAATAAATTTTGGTAACTTCTACCCTTTCTTCAAAACTCATATCTGGAAGGATTGTTGGAAGGTGTTTTGCAGAAAAAGTCTTGCCACTTCCTGGAGGGCCAACCATTAGGAGGTTGTGACCGCCTGCTGCCGCAATTTGTAAGGCACGTTTTAAGTTTTCTTGGCCCTTAAGGTCCTTAAAATCAACGTCATATGTGATTTCTTCATCAAGTAGGGCTGGATTTATCTTATAAGGGTCTTTTCTTAGATCACCATTTAAAAAAGCCACCACGTCATTGAGCCTTGCAAATGGGAAGACTTCAATATCTGATATAATGGCACACTCGTCCTTGTTTTCTTCTGAGATTATAAATTTGTTAAAGCCTTTTTCTCTCATTGATATGACCATGGCAAGAGCACCCCTAACTGGCAAAATTCTCCCATCAAGAGATAATTCACCTAGGAAAATATAATCTTCGTAGGCCCTATCGATAAGACCCATGGAACTTAAGAGAGAAATTGCTATTGGTAGGTCGAGCTGGGTTCCTTCCTTTTTGAGATCTGCTGGTGAAAGGTTGATTGTAATCCTACCTGCAGGAAATTTGTAGGAAGAATTGACAAGGGCAACCCTAACCCTATCCTTGGCTTCTTTTATAGATGAGTCAGGAAGTCCGACAATGTTAAAGGCAGGCAGACCTGATGTAATATCACTTTCAACTTCCACTAATTTGCCTTCAAGACCGATTAGAGAAGTGGTATTGGTTTTAGAATACATATATCCTCCATTTCTTATAATAATTATAACATAAGTTTAGTGCTTTTAGAGAAATCTCCATCAAAAAACTCCCACCTCAAGGTGGGAGAAATGATTATTAACTGATATTAGCTAAGGATAATTTTATCTAGTAGGAACAATTAGGCCGTAGTCGCCTTTTTTCCTTTTATATACAACCCTTACTTCCATGTCTTCTGCGTCTTGGTAAACAAAGAAGTTGTGGTTTAAAAGTTCCATTTGCAAAATAGCTTCTTCAGCGCTCATTGGCTTAACAGGAATTGTCTTTTCTCTTGCAATTTTGATATCTTCTTCTTTTTCTTCTTCAAATTCTTGGACTTCGAAGGCCTCAAACTTGATACTTTCGCCTGTTTGTCTATCTCTTTGAAGTCTAGTCTTATGTTTTCTGATTTGACGAACTAGGGCATCTATAACCCTGTCGATAGCATTTTCATAAGTTTCTTCGTAAGCTTCTGCCCTAAGGATTGTACCCCCATCTAAAAACATGGTAGCCTCGACTTCGAAACCTATGCCTTCTTTGGCAAACTTAAGATCCATACTTTCTTCTTCATGGAAATATTTATCTAACCTATCAAATTTCTTTTCAGATTCTCTTACAATGTCATCTGTCAAATTGAAATTTTTAGCTTTGATATTTAGTTTCATAATTTCCTCCTATATTTAGTTAGCAAATACTAACTTTACTTATTAATATAATACCCAAAAACCTTTTCCCTAATCTTTTTTTAATAGTTTATGATATAATAAAATTATCCCCGATAGAAAGGGGGTGATACCCAATGGGGAATATATTTGATATAATCATTATGATTGTATCCAACTTAGTGTTGCCTTTGCTTGCTGACATTATTTTCGAATACCGGAAAGAAAGTCGCAACAAAGAAATTAAAAAAGAGTAGCTCACAACTACTCTTTTTTAATACCCTTACGGGAATATATCAACTTAGTATCACAAAGTTCGCGCTTTGCGGCTTTTTTGATGGATAAGAGGTGGCTTCTCTTATTGTCATTATATGCTAACTTTCTCATTTTTTCAAGGTTCTTAGTAATATATTGAAATAATTATTTTCCTAAGTAAATTTATATAAATAATATTCTATGATATAATAAATATATCCCCACAAGAAAGGGGGTGGTGCCCAATGGGGACTATTTTTGATATAATACTAAATATTGTATCAAACCTAATATTGCCTTTGCTGGCAGATATTCTTTTTGAAATATGGAAAGAAAAACGCAGCAAAGACAAAAAGCAGGACTGACCCTCCTGCTTTTTTGATGCCCATATGGGACTATTTTAACCTAATATCACAAAGTTCGCGCTTTGCGGCTTTTTTGATGGATAAGAGGTGGCTTCTCTTATGATTATTATATGCTAGATTCTAAGTTTTTTCAAGGCCTCAAGTCCCCCATTTATCCCTGGCCCAACTAGGGTATAGTTATAGTAAATATACAAGGAGAAGAAATGATTAAAATTAATGACTTATTTGACTATGAATTTCTATCAGAAATTTTAGTCTCAGAAGATGGAAATAAAATTGCCTACAAAAAAACTAAGGCAAATTTAGATGACAACAAATACGACAAAGATATTTATATTTATGACAAAAATTTAGGAGATTCTTATAAGCTTACAGATAAGAAATCTGCTTCAATCTACGCATTTGATAATGGAAATAACCTAATCTATAAATACGACTCAGATGATTCTTATGATTATTTTTATAAGGCTAATGGCTACGGGATAGGCGAACTTGCCTTCAAAATCGACAAGGATGTGAATTTCTTAAAAAGACTTAAGGATGAAACTTACCTAATAAAGGCAAGTGCTAAAAAAACTGAAGAAGAGAAAAAGTCCGAAAAAGAAGAGTCCTTCTACAAAGAAGTCACCACCCTCCCATTTTGGCTAAATGGTGCAGGCTACCTAAAGGAAAATATAGAGTATTTTTATCTTTATGATGCGAAAGAAGATAAGCTCACAGAAATTTTAAAATCTGACGATGATAACAGCGTGGGTGCTTTTGCAGTAAGCGAAAATCTTGATAAAGTATGCTACGCAAAAGGCCACGAAGATGATAACCGTGTCTTGGAATTTCTTGATTCTATTATCCTAAAAGACCTAAAAACCGGCGAGGAAAAAGTCCTCTTAGAAAAAGCCTATGCCATCTACACCTTAGATTTTATCGAAGATAGGATAATCTTTGTGGGTACAGACATGAAAAAGGGCGGCATAAATGAAGACGCCTTTATCTACGAAATTGATTTTGACGGCAATGTCAGTATGGTAAATGACTCTAACTTTGACAAGTCTTTTGGCAATTCTATAGGAACAGACGCCAGAGCCGAGGGCAACAGGACCTTCCAAGTCAAAAACGACAGGTTTTATTTTGTGGTTACAGAATTTGAAGAGGCAAAGCTTTATTCAATCAATCTTGCTGGAGATTTAAGACTTGAAATAGACGGCTGTGTGGAAGATTTCTATGTGACAGATGATGACATATATTATCTAGCAATGGGATCTGATAACCTTGCAGAACTAAAAGTAAAATCACAAGATGAGAGCCTAATAGAAAATAAAATCTCAAAGGCACTTCCAATAGAAGAATTTGTTTTCGAATCAAATGGCGATGAACTTAGGGGCTATGTACTTTTTCCAAAAGATTTTGATAAGAATAAGAAATATCCAACAATCCTTTCAGTTCACGGCGGGCCAAAAACAGAACTTTCTGATATTTTCCACCATGAACACCAGATGCTTGCCTCAAACGGCTATATCATTATCTATACAAACCCACACGGTTCAAGCGGTAGAGGCGTTAAATTTTCTGACATCAGAGGCCGCTATGGGGAAATTGACTTTGATGATTTGATGAACTTTGTAGACCTTGCCATAGAAAAATATCCACAAATCGATTCTGACAAGATGGCAATCTACGGTGGATCCTACGGTGGTTTTATGACAAACTGGACAATCGGCCACACTGATAGGTTTAAGGCTGCAGTAAGCCAAAGATCAATTTCAAACTGGACAAGTTTCTATGGAGTATCTGACATAGGCTACTATTTTGCATCTGATCAGACAAATTCCAATCCTTGGGACAGTCTCGATAAGATGTGGGAGCAATCCCCTATTAAATATGCTGGAAAGGCAAAAACTCCAACCCTCTTTATCCACGCAGACGAAGACTATCGTTGTCCTCTTGAACAAGGCGTCCAAATGTATGCCAAACTAAAACTAAATGGAGTCGACACAAGAATGTGTATCTTCCATCATGAAAACCACGAACTATCAAGATCAGGCAAGCCAAAAGCTAGGGTAAAAAGGCTTACAGAAATCAAAAACTGGTTTGATAAATATCTGAAAAATGAAGATATCAAAGCATAAGTTTAAGGATTTTCTAAAAAATCTGGCCTATAGGCTCAAGACTCAAGACATCATGACCTACTCGGCTGCCCTGTCCTTCTACTTTCTCCAAGCGTCCATCCCCCTTATGATGGTCCTAGTGTCAGTAGTATCGACAGTCCTAAAAGGCAACGAAAAAATTATCTATGATTTCTTAGACCTTGTTCCTAAATCAACAGCAGACCTAATAATAAGAGCCCTAGATATTATGTTTGCATCGACTCAATCTGCAGCGGTCACAACAGTGACAATCCTCTTTGCCCTATGGTCAGCTACAAGTGGGGTCAATAAGCTAATCATGGCAATTAACCACGCCTACGGCCTAAGCCACCAGTCAAAGGCCATCAAGCAAAGGCTAATGAGTATTTTATTTACCATAGTATTTATTGTATTTATAGTGTTCCTCTTAATATTCCAAATATATGGGCCACAAATAATAAATATATTGGATGACAAAATACTCGGCATAACAGAGAAATTCTTGGGGAAAAATTTGGAGTATATAGTTGACTTCCTGTCATCTCCTATATTTACAATATTGACAACTGCCATTCCCCTTTTGATAATGGCAGCAGCCCTTGGCATCTTCTACAAGTATGCTCCGGGCAACTCCGAAAACAGGATTCCTTTCAAACAAGCCCTCACAGGCGGAATCTTCACAACTGTAGCAATCTATGTGACAAGTTTTGTTTATTCATATTTTATAAACAACTTCTCAAACAAGTCTGTAATATATGGAGCCCTAGCGGGAATCTTGGCCCTATTTATCTGGCTTTTGATCCTATCTTCCCTCCTAATAATCGGAGCGGTAGTTATAGCCGCCTTTAGGGAAGGCTATAGGGACGAATATTTTGACAAAAATATTGAACAAGACCAAAACAAAGAAAGTCCTATAAATAAAATTATAGAATCAATAAAGGGAAAAGTAGATGAAAAGTGAATTTAGAAGATTTTTCCTAAATCTCAGACGAGAAATGGATGAAAATACATTAGCCAAAAGAACAGAAAAAATAATCAACAATCTTTTAAAAAGCGACCTATATAAAAATGCAGACAGTATTTTTGTTTATGTCTCAAAAAATAAGGAAGTTGGCACAAGAGATTTTATAGAAAAAGCTCTAGCCAATGGCAAAAAACTCTATGTGCCAAAAATAAAAAACAAGGAAATGTACGCTGTAAAATTAAATGACATTTCTGAATTAGAGGAAGGAAGCTTTGATATTCCAACAAGCATAAGAGAAGATTCTATTACAAATCCAGACCTTACAATCTGCCCAGGACTCTCTTTTGACGATGAGAAAAATAGGCTAGGTTTTGGTGGTGGATACTATGATAGGTTTTTATCTCAAAATAAGACAACAAAAGTTGGCCTTATGATAAAAGAATTTGCCTCAAAGAAAATCCCACAAGACCCTTGGGATATAAAAATGGATTATATAGTCACAGAAGATAAGATTTTCTAAATGAATAAACTTGTATTTTTAGCAGTTTAAGCTCGTATTTTCGAATAATTATAAAAAAATATTTGACAAGGAAAATTTTCCTGTGTATAATCGAAATATAGAAAATAGACTATGAGAAGAAAAGTAGATTTAATTAACCTACCCAGAGAAGCTAAGTTTGGTGAAATTAGCCTAGGAAGATTAGATTGAAAATGGCCTTTGAGTTTCTTATCCGATATTTAAGATAAGAC
>CAUPHU010000060.1:0-9361 GCA_963511095.1 uncultured Anaerococcus sp.
GCGGGCAATATATCCTTTAAGAAAGCAAACTTTTTGGATGAATAAAAAACTTACGATCCAACAGAAAAGGGTAGCCTAATCCATAAAGTTTTCCAAAAACTTCCTATGCAAATCTACGATGAAAAAACTCTTCAAAAAGAGCTTGACAAGTTAATTGAGAAAAAAATCTTTGATAAAACAATTCTTGATATCATCGAAATAGACAAGCTTTTAAGCTTCTATCAAGTAGACTTAGTGCAAAAATTAATTGAAGAAAAAATCCCAAAAAGGAGCGAGGAATCCTTCCTAATGACCTATGACGGATATTATGTGAATGGGCAAATCGACCTGATTTTTGAAAAGGAAGACGAAATAATTTTGATTGATTTTAAGACCGATAGGATAAAAAGAGAGGATGCCTACTCTATGCAGCTTAGGATTTACAAAAAAGCTATAGAAGAAGCTCTCGGCAAGAAGGTTAGCAAATCTCTAATCTATTGGTATAATTTCAAAGAATTTCAGGAAATTTAATTAAAAAGCTAGGATGGGGAAAATCCCATATCCTAGCTTTTTTAATAAAATCCACCATTAATATCTATAATAGATCCTGTAATATAAGAAGCTTCATCTGACACTAAGAAAGCAACTAAATCTGCAATCTCTTTTGGGTTGGCAAAGCGGTCCATACCAATATCTTCTCTTATAAGGTTAAGCTCCCTTTCGCTAAAGTCTTCTTTCATCATATCTGTAAGGACAACACCAGGGGCAATTGCATTGACCCTTATATTTGAGGGAGCAAGCTCTTTAGAAAGGGCCTTGGTAAAGGAATTTATAGCGCCCTTTGTAGCAGAATAGGCGACTTCAAGGGCAGCTCCTTCCTTACCCCAAATAGATGACATATTTATAATTACCCCATTTTTCTTCCTAACCATAGGTCCGATTGCTCTTTTACAAGTAAGAAAAACTGAATTTAAGTTTGTATTTACAAGATCTTGCCATTTTTCAAAGGCCATATCCTGGATAAGGCCGATGTAAGATTTGCCTGCGTTGTTAATTAAAATATCAACAGGACCCAAGTTTTTCTCGATAGTATCAAAGAGATAGTCAACCTCATCTTCCTTTGACACATCAGCCTTGATGGCTATAGACATTGGATTAATTTTCCTAATCTCAGAAAGGAGCTTAAGGGCCTCATCCTTTGAATTGTTATAATTTATTACGATTTTATAAGATTCGGCAAGTCTTCTAGTGATTGCAGCCCCAATTCCCCTAGAAGAGCCGGTTATTAATACTGTTTTCATATAAATATTATATCACATGTCATATATATAAAGAATTAAAACTGGTAAATTTAGATAAAATATAGTGAAAGGATTAAATTATCATGAAAAAAGAGCTTATGGTAATTTCCAAATAAGCTCTTAGTTTTCTTATGCGTGTTTTTTAGCGAAGTCTAAATATGCTCTTGTTGAATTTTCAATGAATACTCTTGTATCTTCTGCTAGATTTCCATCACCATCAAAAAGATTGTGAATTCCAGCTAAGTAGACTTCTGGTTGGTTCATGGTAATTAGGTTTAAAAATGCGAAAGTTTGCCTAAGGGCGTGGTTACCCATCATGGCTCCTGATTGGCCCATTGATGCGGAAAATATTGCTGCAACTTTTTCATTCCAAAGATTGCCTTCTGGCCCTCTACTTGCCACATCTAGGGCGTTTTTTAGGGCTGGTGCAATGCCACGGTTGTATTCTGGAGCAAAGAAGATAAAGCCGTCGTATTTTTTGACTTCTTCCCTAAATTTGGTGTATTCTTCTCTTGGCAAGTCTCCGTCGTCGTCTTGGTTGTAGAATGGAAGGTATGAAATATCAATGATATCAGCTTCGTTTTCTTCTCTAATTACTTCCCTAACTACTTCTGCTATTTTTTTGTTAAATGAATCTTTTCTCAAAGATCCTACTAATAATCCTATTTTCATATATTCCTCCTAATCTTTTTAACTTATACCCCAAAATTAATATTTTAATGTTTTTTTGTAATATTTTTTATTGTGATGTAGGGGAGCATTTTAAGATTTAGTAATAAAAGAAAAAGTGCCAGCAAAACTGACACTCATTTCTATTTTATTTATCGTTTTTATTTCTGATATACTTATCAATATTTTCCGCTGCCTTTTTGCCGGCTCCCATGGCAAGGATTACAGTTGCAGCACCAGATACAGCGTCGCCCCCTGCGAAGACTCCGTCTTTTGTTGTCATTGTAGAATCGTCAATTATGATTCCGCCCCAAGATTCTGTTTTGATGTCTGGGTTGGTGTCCTTGATAAGTGGGTTTGGTGATTGGCCGATTGATACGATTACAGATTCAAATTCTACTTCTTCGTATTCTCCTGTTGGGACAGGTCTTCTTCTGCCAGATGCGTCAGGCTCTCCAAGCTCCATTTTTTCAACCTTAACAGCCTTAACCCAGCCGTTTTCTCCGATTATTTCAACAGGATTGTGAAGGTTCATAAAATTGATGCCTTCTTCTATAGCGTGGTGGCTTTCTTCAGCTCTTGCTGGCATTTCTTCAAAGCTACGTCTATAGACAACTGTCACATCAGCGCCTAGCCTTTTAGCTGATCTTGCCGCATCCATGGCAACGTTGCCGCCGCCAACTACGCAGACTTTTTTGCCAACGTGGACTGGAGTGTCATATTCTGGGAACTTGTAGGCCTTCATGAGGTTCATTCTGGTTAGAAATTCATTTGCAGAATAAACTCCGTTTAAATTCTCTCCTGGGATTCCCAAAAACTTTGGTAGGCCTGCACCAGATGCAATATAAATTGCTTCAAAACCTTGGTCATACAAATCTTCTATAGAAAGGCTTCTTCCGACAATAGTGTTGGTTTGAAGTTTCACACCAAGACCTATTACGTTTTTAAGCTCGGTATTTACAAGTTTTTTAGGAAGCCTAAATTCTGGAATACCATACATCAAAACGCCGCCAGCAGTGTGGAAGGCATCAAAAAGTGTAACCTTGTAGCCAAGTTTTGCAAGATCTGCTGCAGCTGTTAGACCTGAAGGACCTGCTCCAACTACAGCTACCTTTTCCTTGTTGGCATAAACTTCAACTGGTTTTTTGTATTTTTTGTTGTTGTAATAGTCTGCAACAAATCTCTCAAGCCTACCTATACCAACAGGTTCATGCTTGATTCCTCTTGTACAAACTCCTTCACACTGACTCTCTTGAGGGCAAACCCTACCGCAGATAGCAGGAAGGTTGTTGGTTTCAGCAATTTTTTCATAGGCAGAATCTAGGTCGCCATCTACAATAAACTGAATAAATTCAGGGATTTTTACAGAAACAGGGCAGCCAGAAACGCAAGGTTGGTTTTTGCAGTGGATGCACCTAGATGCTTCTTCCTGAGCCATTTCTAGTGTGTAGCCTGAGGCAACTTCTTCGAAGTTTTTATTTCTAACATTTGGGTCTTGTTCAGGCATCTTCACCTTTTTAGGATCCATATTAAATTTTGCCATTTCTTACCTCCTTGGTTAGGTTACAAATGTGGTCTTTTTCAGCATTTTGGTAGTTTCTTGACCTGTTCATGGCTTCGTCAAAGTCAACTAAAAATCCATCAAAGTCAGGTCCATCTACACAGGCAAATTTCATCTCGCCACCAACAGTGAGCCTGCAACAACCGCACATACCAGTTCCATCAACCATAATTGAGTTCATAGACACGGTAGTAGGAATATTATTTGGCTTGGTAATATTAACGACATTTTTCATCATGATAGCAGGACCGATTGTAAGGACGTGGTCATAAGCTTTGCCCTCATCTATTAGGTCTTCAAGAACTTGGGTTACAAAGCCTTGTCTGCCGTATGAACCGTCGTCTGTAGTTATGTATAGATTGTCAGAAGACTCCTTAAGTTCGTCTTCTAGGATTACTAGGTCCTTGTTTTTAAAGCCCATGATTACATCGACATTTGCCCCGATTTCATGGAGGTATTTTGCTTGGGGAAAGGCAATCGCAGTACCAAGTCCGCCACCAATCACACAAACATTTTTCCCCTTAAGGTCATCAAGTTCAGTAGGTCTGCCAAGTGGGCCCACAAAGTCCAAAAATCCGTCTCCAGCCTTAAGCTTATCCATTCTCATAGTTGTACCACCAACTATTTGAACAATAATTGTTACATTTTCGCCATCGGTAGATGAAATTGTAAATGGCACTCTTTCGCCCTTTTCATCTAGCCTTAGAATTATAAACTGGCCAGGTAGAGCTTTTTTTGCAATCTCTTCGGCCTTAACAACAAATTTGATGGTATTTTCGTTCAAATTTGTTTTTTCTATTATTCTTGCCATATCTCCTCCTAAAAGATTTTGGGTAGTTTTATAATTAACACTAGATATAATATACTACAATTGTTCAAATATTAACAGGATAAAATTAACCATAAGATGAAAAAAATATTTAAAATAGTATTATGAACTTATTATTTATATTATATAGAAGGGAGTTTTATTTTATGGAAAAAGAAAGAAAATATACAAATAAATACCTTCTTAAGAGGTTCACTCCATATTACGGACCCTACAAGAAGGTACTAGTCATAGATCTATTAATGGCAGCACTTACGACTGTCTCTGAGCTAATCCTGCCACTTCTACTATCCTATCTTACAGACTGGGCGCAAATAGGAATCCTAGATGCTCCAAGGATAGTAAAAGTTGCCATAATTTATGCCATAACCAAGGCCATATCTGTAATTGCTAGATATTTTATGCAGTCTATGGGCCACATCATGGGGGCAAGCATAGAAAGAGACATGAGAAAAGACGTATTCAACCACCTAATGGAGATGGATACTGAGTTTTTTAACGAGGCAAAAATTGGTCAGTTGATGACAAGACTTACCTCAGACCTCTTTGAAATTACAGAATTTGCCCACCACGTACCAGAAGAATTTTTAGTTGGGGCAATCAAACTTATAATTTCCTTTGTTGTTCTAATTAATATTGATATCAAATTAGCGGTTCTAATCTATCTATTGATCCCACTTATGTATGTGGTTTCAAGAAAGTCAAGGGCTAAATTTAGGCTTGCTACCAAAAATTCTAAGAGACAAATTGGGGAAATAAACGCTGGTGTAGAAGATACGCTCTTAGGCATAACAGTTGTAAAGTCCTTTGCTAATGAAGATGTGGAAAAGGGAAAATTTGCCAAGGAGAACGATAAGTTTGCAGACATAAAGGCTGACCAATACTACAACATGGCCAAGTATTTCTGTGTGAAAGATACTTTCTCAGGCCTAATGTATTTGGTTTTAATCCTTGCTGGTGGCATGCTTGTTATAAAAAATGAGATTACACCAGGTCAGTTAATCGCCTTTACCATGTACCTAAATATGCTAGTTTCAACAATAGAAAGGCTTATAAACTTCACTGACACTTTCGAAAGGGGTACAACTGGTATTGAAAGATTTATCGAAATAATGAATCTTGATAGAGATATTTTTGATAAAGAAAACCCAGGAAGACTTGATGATGTCAAGGGAAAAATCGAATTTGGCGGTGTATATTTCAAATACCCAAACACAGCCCCAGACGAGCCTTATGTCCTAGAAGACATGTCCTTTAAGATTGACGTTGGGGAAAATATCGCCCTAGTTGGTCCTTCTGGAGCAGGTAAGACTACAATTTCAAAACTTATACCAAGATTTTACGATGTGGATAAGGGTGAGATAAGAGTTGATAATACTAATATCAAGGACCTTTCTATTGATTCTTTGAGAAACAATATAGGAATTGTCCAGCAAGATGTCTATCTTTTCTCAGGCACAGTTAGGGAAAATATTGCCTACGGAAAAGAAGATGCAACTCTCGATGAAATCAAGGAAGCGGCAAGACTTGCAGGGGCAGATGAATTTATAAAAGATCTGCCAAATGGCCTTGATACCTATATAGGTGAGCGTGGGGTCAAACTTTCTGGTGGACAAAAGCAAAGAATTTCAATTGCAAGAGTCTTCCTCAAAAACCCACCAATCCTAATTTTAGACGAAGCGACATCTGCCCTTGATAATAAGAGTGAGGCAATAGTCCAAGCGTCTCTAGAAAAACTTACAAAGGGCAGGACAACCCTAACAATCGCCCATAGGTTATCAACAATCATAAATGCCGACGAGATCATGGTCCTAACCTATGACGGTATTGTAGAAAGAGGAAATCACAAAGACCTACTCGCCAAAAAAGGCATCTATTACAACCTATACAATTCAAATAATACAGATTTATTTGGATAAAATAAGGCAGACCCTAAGTGGTCTGTTTTATTTTTGGTAAAATTTCTGAAAGATGTATAATATAAAGGATAGAAAGGATAGCCTATGAGAAAATTTTTTGGCAAGGTCCTTCATGGACTTGCAAGCGTGATTGGGACTATATTTGCAGTTCTAATCAATTTTATGAATGTATTAGTAATGACCTTTGAAGGAATTAGAAGTCTACTTGCTGTAGTCTTCATGATTGGGTGCTCAACCTTTATCTTCCTTCCAGCTGTGCTTTTGTTTTTGCCTAGAAAGGCTTGGTACATAATTTTTTTAATATTGATAATACCAGTATTGGGGCCAAGTTTTATTTCCCTTCTAAGGTATGGAAATTATGTCCTAACTGAATGGATGTATGACAGGGCAGATTATTTAATGACAGGCCAAAAGGTTGGTTTTGAAAATATTTCAGATTATTCTGAAAATTATAGACTAGAGCAAGAAAAAGAAAGACAAAGACAGGCAGAAGAAGAAGCACGTGCTCGTCAAGAGAGGATGTACGACTACTTTGAAGACCTCTTTGGCAACTTCACCTACTATGACACTAGAGATTTCAATCAGGGTGATTTTGCAGGTTTCGGCGGATCTTATCAAAATGGCTATGGTGGTATAAATGACCTTGGCTTTAAGGAAAGATACGAACAAGCCGTAGCTAGGCTGGGGCTAGGAGTAAATACTGATATTTACGAAGTAAAACTTGCCTACAGGAAGCTTGCGAAAAAATACCACCCAGACCTCAATAAAGATCCGGGGGCCAAGGAGAAATTCCAAGAAATCAATGATGCCTATGAGTTTTTGTCAGAAGATAATATCAAGAAATACAAGAATAATTATTTGTAGGATAAGCTATGCACGATACCATTAAAAACGACAGATCAGCCGTCCTATTATCAGAAGTAGCCTCAGATGCTGGAGCTATTATGCTAGAAAATGGGGCAGAGATTTATAGGGTGGAAGATACAGTAGAAAGAATAATAAGAAGCAAGACCAATGCCAAGGATGTGGATGTTTACTCAACTTTTAATGTAATCATCCTTTCCTTTACCTATCAAAACGAGGTTCACACCAATGTTAGGAGGGTAAAATCAAGGGGAAACAAGCTTTTTTATGTAGATAAGGTCAACCAATTTTCGAGAGATTTTTGTGCCGGAAAACTTAGCCTAGAAGAAGCCCTAGAAGAGCTTAAAAAAATTAAAGAATCAACTGGAAGACCGATTTTTGAAAGATTATTAGGAGGAGGGATAGCGGCAGGAGCCTTTTCCCTTCTCCTAAGCGGTGGCCAAAATGAAATGGCAATTTCCTTTATAGTAGGACTTCTTTCTTACTACTGCGCAAACTTTTTGGAGCAAAACGGCATTGGATATTTTGTTGTAAACTATTTATACGGAGTAATAGTTTCCCTTCTAACAATCATCTTTGCAGCGCTTTTGCCTGGTATAAATGAAGGTGTAATCATTGTATCTTCAATGATGGCCCTTCTTCCTGGGATTATGATTACAAATGCTATGAGAGATTTAATGAGTGGGGATGCAACTAGTGGCCTAACCGGTGCAGTCCTTGCAATTTTAATTTCGACTGCCCTTGCAATGGGAGTTGGTACTCCTATTACAATAATGAAGATTTGGGGTTAAGATGTTTTATTTAAAAGAATTTATAATATCAGCCATAGCGGCAATTGGTTTTGGCTATGTATTTGACCTTCCGAGAAAGGCCATTTATATATCCTCCCTTGCTGCAGGTTTTGGTTGGGTAATCTATAAAGTAACTTTAGAATATACGGCGTCTGTCTATATTGGTTCCTTTATTTCCGCCTTTATAATGGCAGCTACAGCAGAGTTTATGGCAAGGACCTTCCATTATCCGGCAAGTGTTTTTATCCTTCCTGGAATAATAAATCTTTGCCCAGGTGAAGCAATTTATAGTACAATGAAGTATTTTATAGAAAATGAAACTAATATGGCAATCTCAAGTGCCTACAAGGGTCTTGGAATTGCTGCAGCTCTTGCCTTTGGAGTATTGTTATCATCTTCATTTTCTAGCTCACTTAATAACTTTAAGGCAAGAAACCAAAGAAGAACAGACTTTACTGATAATAGGAGAAAAAAATGAAAGAAATATACCTAGCAGGTGGTTGTTTTTGGGGAGTAGATGCCTACTTTTCAAATATTGACGGAGTAATTTCTACAGAGTGCGCCTATGCAAACGGGAAGACAACCACAACGACCTACGAAGAACTTTATAAGACTGACTTTGCGGAAACAGTCAAGCTAGAATATGATGAAAAAATCATTTCCTTAGAAAATATCCTAGAGCACTTTTATTATATAGTTGATCCGTTTTCAATTAACAAGCAAGGAAATGACAGGGGCCGCCAATATCGTTCAGGAATCTATTCTAAAGATCAAAGTGATTTAGAATTTGCTCAAAAATTTTTGGATAAAAAGCAAAAAGAAAGTGATGAAAAAATCGCAATAGAAGTCGAAAATCTCAAAAATTATGTAGTCGCAGAAGACTATCACCAAGATTATTTAAAGAAAAATCCAAATGGCTATTGTCACATAGACCTAAGTGATGTTTTGGAGGTAAAATGAGAAAATTTAGCAAAATTTTAGGCCTAAGCTTTGCCTTAATGATAACAACGGCAAGCCTTTCCTTTGCAAGCGAAGTAGTAAAATACGATGATACCAACCTTGATGACCTACTCATAAAGAATGGAATTAAGGTTGACACTGCAAAGGTTTCAGAAAGACGACAAAAAGAAATAGCAAAAAATCCTAGTATCCCAAGCGATATGAAAACTCAAACTAAAGAGGAAAAACCAGTTTTATATCCTAAAACCGCAGTATATTCAAATGTAGTTGACCTAAGCGAGCACCAAAACCCAGGTGCAATTAATTACGATAAGTTTGCTAAAGATATTGACGGTGCAATCCTAAGGTCATCAATTACTACCTTTGATGAAGATAAGGAAACAAAAGAGAAAAAATATTATCTGCGTAAAGATTTTACAGTAGACCGCCACTACCAAAACCTAAACTCTAGGGGAGTGCCAATTGGTTTTTATCATTATTCGAGAGCG
>CAUPHU010000061.1:0-9355 GCA_963511095.1 uncultured Anaerococcus sp.
CAATTCATATGTTTGAGGTAAGAAATTAGAAGTGCAACTTTTTGGGGGTACCATAACGTTTCGCACGTTCCCTCATCGGTTTCCCCCTTACACCCCCATTCCGTTACACCCTCCGGGCGACCCCTCTCGGGGGACAAGGAGTTTGCCTTTCGGCAAACTATTGATATGGAGGTACCCTTGTTTAAGATGGTTAAAATCCATACTTTTTTTGAAATTCAGTCGACTAAAATTTGATAACTCGCTGTCGCTCAAACAATCAAATTTCTTAACGCCGACTTCATTTGCAAAAATACTTAATCTTAAGTTTTAAAGCTCTTCGCATAAGAATAAACTCTAATATAGCAATGTTTGGCAAAGCCAAACGAGCTTAGTTAGCCTCAAACCTCGAAACCATTTATCTCAAGACCGAAACCTAAATTCTAATCAAGAAGCCCGTTAAGAAAATCGCACTGTCTGAGCGTAGCGAGTTTGCGATTTTTAGGGCTTTGATGATTAGAAAGAAAGTGCGGAAAATAGGAAGCTTAAACAAGGTTATTCTCCCTACCAAAAAAGCTTGCAGAATGCAAGCAACATTATTCGCACTCCGCTTAAGGATCCGCCCGGGGGTGTAACGGAAAGAGGGCCTGGGAGAACCCGATTAGGGGGCATGCGGAAAGCCCCCTTGGGGTTCTCCCAGTTACGAAGATTCAACTGTAAGTAGAATAGTATACTAATTTATAAAATTACGAAGAAAGATTTCAATAAAAAAAGCAACACCATTCTATTAGTGTCGCTTTCAAAAAAACAATATGATTTTCTAGCTCGGCTAGATTTTAGACAAATAAGAAAGCTCCTGGTCCTAATGGTGCTTTAAATATCATCCATCCTATTAGTAGCAAGCTCCAGAATACTAGAAATGCTATTGAATATGGCAACATGGTTGATATTAGGGTACCAAGTCCTCTTTCTTCGTCGTATTTTTGCATGAAGATTACTATCATTGCAAAATAGTTCATTAGTGGGCTTATGATGTTTGTGGATGAGTCTGCTATTCTGTAGGCCATTTGGCTTAGTTCTGGTGATAGACCCATGTTCATAAACATTGGCACGAAGATTGGTGCCATAATTGCCCATTTGGCGGATGCTGATCCTATGAATAGGTTGATAAAGGCTGATAGGATTATAAATAGGATTACTAGTGGTATTCCTGTTAGGCTTATTGATTCTAAGAATTCTGCTCCCTTTACAGATAGGATTGTTCCGAGATTTGTGTAGGCAAAAAATGCTACGAATTGGGCTGCGAAGAATGCTAGGACCAAAAATCCGCTCATTGATTGCATTGATTTTGTCATGGCTGCGACTAGGTCTTTGGAGTTTTTAAATTTTCCGACTGTCTTACCAAAAATATAGCCTGGCACTAAAAACATCAAGAAGATTGTGCTTATTAGGCCATTTCCGAGGAAGTGTTCTAGGGTCATTTTGCCTTTGTCGTTTGCTTCTCTTAGGATTGCATTTTGAGGAATTGTTAGAATTCCTAAGATTATTAGGAAAATAGCAAGTCCAATCATTGCGTTTTTAAGACCCTTTTTCTCAAGGTCTGTTAGCGGCTTATCTTCGTGAACATAGGCTCCCTTGTACTCGCCTAGGTTTGGGATTACAATCTTTTCTGTCACAAGAGTGGCTACAATTGTGAGGATAAAGGTTGATACAATTAGGAAATACCAGTTGCCATTTACATTTACTGTGTAGTCGATATTTGCAGCTCTTAGGGCCTCGTTTGTGATTCCTGAAAGTAGGGCATCGGTTGGGCCAAAGATTAGGTTGGCAGAAAATCCACCTGATACACCTGCGAAAGCTGCGGCAAGACCTGCTATTGGGTGTTTGCCAGCTGCGGCAAAGAGCATTGCCCCAAGTGGGATTACTACTACATAGCCCGCATCAGATGCGATATTTGAGATGATTCCTGCGAATACTACTGTCGCTGTAAGCATGACAGGCTTTACATTTGAAAGCATCTTCTTAAGGCCAGCATCAAAGAATCCTGCATCTTCTGCCACACCTACACCCAGCATGGCCACAAGGACAACTCCAAGTGGGGCGAAGGATGTGAAGTTTGTGACTAGAGATGAGAACATATAGCGGATGCCTTCTGGGTTTAGAAGGCTAATCGCCTTGATTGTTGTGTCTGCTTCTTCTTTTGCGTCATAATATGATACAGATACGCCTGCTGATGCACAGATTTGTGCAATGACAGCAAGGATTGCTATCATTATGACAAATATTATAGCGGGGTGGGGAAGTGCGTTGCCGACTCTCTCAATCGACTGCAGAACTCCTCCCTTTTTTTCTTTTTTAGACATAAGTCCTCCTTATAATTAAAATTATTTAAGGCTAAGCCTTAAAAAAAAGTAATACCTTTTTAATATACGTTTTTGATAAATATATTCATCTCTAAATACAAAAATTATATTAAGCCACCGCTTATCTCTAATTTTTGACCTTTTATCAGAAATTGAATGCAGAAAATTAAGATAGGTTCTATAATAGAATCAGGAGGTAGGGATGAAAGTTGACATAATAATTGACGAAACCATAGACGATATCCAAGTCAAAATATTTGCCAAGGAATATTCAAAAGAAGTTGAAACCATAAAGGATTTGCTAGCAGATAGATTAGTAGACAAAATTGTTGCCTTTCGTGATAAGGAAGTTATTATACTTTCCTATGAAGAAATCATAAGAATTTTCGCCCAGGATAAGAGAGTCTTTATAAAAACAAATAAGGGAGTTTTTACATCAAGGCTTACTCTTTCTGAATTGGATAATAGGCTTGATAAGAGGAAGTTTATCAGAATCTCTCGTTCTGATATTGTAAATCTAGACTTTGTCAAAAAGCTTGACTTATCTTTTACAGGGACAATAGCAGTAGAGCTTACAAACGGAGATGTTTCTTATGTTTCTAGGAGAAATTTAAAGGATTTTAGGAAGGCCTTAGGCCTATAAGGAGGACTTATGGAAAAATTTAAAAATTTATTAATAGGATTTTTGGCTGGTGTAGGAATAGGTGCTTTAATCGAGGCAATTTTGTCTATGGTTATTAAAGAAAATATCGTTGGAGTCCCTGAATTTGTAGCAAGTCATGGACTAGGCTATGCGAAAATTATCCAATGCCTAGTTTATGGTGGCTTTGGTTTGGTATCTGTCCTAATGGGAGAAATTTTCAAAAATAAAAATAGGGCAACTTATTTAAATCAAACCATCCATTTTTGTGCAATGCTTATCTATTTTATATTTGCAGGTCTTTACCTAAAATGGTTTAATTATGATCTCTCTATTGTAATTTCTGCCATATCCTTTGTTGGCATTTACTTACTAATAGCCTACATTTCTTATCTTTATGAAAAAAATATAATAAAAAAAATTAACAATAAATTATAAAAACACAAAAATGGTCCCAAATCTGGGGCCATTTTGCTTTTAAAATTACTTCTGCTCTTATTTTTATAATATCAAAAGTCTTTATTTTTATAGAAATGTATAGAAAGTTTTAGAGAAACTACATTTAGCAAAACTGTAATGCCCACAATTATAATACTAAGAAAATTTAAATTAAAATTTGATACCTTGTTTATAAAATCAATTGCAATTTGATTGTTCTTCCATATTTGATTTACTCCTAAAAATATCAAAAAGTAGATTAAGGTGAAGATCATCCTTGCTTTTTGTGAGCCATATTTATACATAAAGGGCAATTGGAATGGGCATACAAAATTTGTTAAAAAAAGTGTCAAGGACAGGATAAGAGGCAAGTTGAAATTCTCTTTACTATCTGGGTATTTAATATTAAATATTAGTACTATTAGCATGGCAAATATTCCAAATATCCAAATAATAGCATATCTTGATATTACTATCCTTTTCCTATCAATCCCAAGTCCTATCAAATATTGGTTAATGTTTGATTTTAAGTCTACATCAAAAAAAGTACTAGTCAGCGCTATTGGAATCAGGGTAAAAAGCCCCATTATTATTAAAATTTGTCCTTCTTTAAAACTATAGATAATCGTAGCTAAGATGGCTAAAGTAAACAATATAAAGTATTTTTTAACAGCTACTAAGTCCTTATATATCAAGGCTTTCATTATAGGCCTCCTTTATCATATAGACCATGATCTCTTCGATAGATGGTTTTTGAATTTCAAAACTATCTGGCATTTTTTCTCTTTTTACCAAACATTCCCTGCCAAACTGGTGTTTTCTCACGCCTACCAGGGCTGTTTTATCTAGGCTTTCATATTCCTCATCTCCTAGAGAAACCAGTCCATACTTCTCGCTCAAACCGTCCTTTTCTTCGTTAAATATTAGCTCGCCCTTGTGGATAAAGGCAATGTAATCGGCAATTTTTTCAAGGTCTGATAAGATATGAGAGGAAATCAAAACTGTGTGGTCCTCGTCTTGGATAAAATCTAGGAGGATATCCAGAAAATCATCCCTCACAACTGGATCGAGCTCACTTGTAGGCTCATCTAGGATTAGGATTTCTGCCCCATGGCTCATGGCAAGGGCAAGACCCAATTTCATCTTCATTCCCCTAGAAAAAGTATTTATTGGAATATTGATTGGCAGGGCAAAATTATCAATAAATTCATAAAAAATTTCCTTCTCCCAGCGATCTCCATAAAGAAGGCTGTGCATTTTTTCTATCTCGTCCACCTTCATAGAGCCTGGCAAAAATAGGTCATCATAGACAAAACCGAGCTTATATTTTTCGTCAACAGACAAGTCTTTAATGTCCTTGCCAAAAATTTCTATCCCCCCACAATCTCTTGCAATTACATCCAGGATAAGCTTGATAGTGGTAGTCTTTCCTGCTCCATTTTCACCAATAAAACCTGTTATAGTACCTTTTTTAACCTCCAAATCTAAAGGCCCCAGCCTAAAATTTCCGAAAGATTTGCTTAGGTTTTTTATTTTTATTGCATCAGTCATCAATATCCTCCAATACATCAACCAAGGCGAGGATTTCATCTTTTGAAATATCGCCAAGTTTACAAAGCTTAATGACTTCCCTAAGATGGTCTTCAATTTTTACCAATAGTTTTTCCTTGACCATTTGTGGGTCTTGACTTTTTATAAAATTGCCCTTGCCCGGAACGGAATTGATTAGGCCATCCTTTTCAAGTTCATCATAGGCCCTCTTAGTTGTAATCACACTTACCCTAAGCTCCTTGGCAAGAAACCTTATAGAAGGCAGAGGCTTGTCTACATCAAGCTTGTCATCTAAGATTGCATCTCTAATCTGATTTTTGATTTGTAAATATATCGGATCCTTACTCGAGTAATTTATTTTTATGTCCATATATCCTCCATCTGTATATAGTGTATATTAACAGTTATAATTTGTCAATGCTTTTGGGGAATATTTTCGAATTGATTTTGCAAATCAAATTGAATTTTCATTGAAATCCCAAGTAAAAAACCTAAAATTCACCCTAAAGACTTAGAAAAATATCCAAGGTCATTCCGATGAACGAAGTGAAGAGGAATCCCATAGAGTTGGGTTTAGTATGTTTAGTATTGCATTCTATTTGTTAAAAACTTTTTTATCAAAAAAGCCCCGAGCGGGGCTAATTTCTTTATCAATTTTTAAGTTTTTTATAAATTTAAGTCTATTTCATAGGTCCTTTTGGCTTTTTTAAATAAGAATTCTCCGCTTCGTACACTTGCTAGGCACTCTGCCCTGTTTCTAATGGCGTCAAATGGGGAATCGGCATCTAGGACGATAAAATTGGCATCTTTTCCAATATTTAGTCCGTAAGAATCTTCTAAATTCATGGCCTTGGCGCCGTTTATGGTCACAAGGTCCAAATCTTTTTCGAAGTCTTCTTCCTTCATAAGCTGGGCCATGTGGATGCCGTTGTCTAGGATATTCATGAGGTTACCATTGCCTGCTGGATACCAAAGGTCAACTATGGAATCTTGGGCAAAGCATACATTTATATCATTGTCTACAAATTCACGGACTCTGGTCATGCCCCTGCGTTTTGGATAGGTGTCCTGTCTTGCTTGCAGATAGGAATTTTCTGTAGGAAGGGCCACGAAATTGATCTTTGACTTCCTAAAAAGACCCATCATCCTAAAGGCGTAGGCATTGTCTGCTGACCCAAAGGAGCAGGTGTGACTTGCCGTGATTTTCTCTCCGATATTATGGATTAGGGCTTCTGCATTTAGGACTTCGACAAAGCGTGCCATAGGATCGTCAGTTTCATCGCAATGGATGTCGATTAGCTTGTCATATTTAAGAGACAGCCTTACTATTTCCTTGATTGATTCTTCACCAAGTTCGCGGGACCATTCGTTGTGAGGAATACCTCCAACTACGTCAGCGCCAAGCTTTAGGGCTTCTTCGACTAGGTCTCTGCCGGTTTTGCCATCTTCCTTATAGGAATACATACCGTTTTGAGGGAAGGCTACAACTTGGATTGTAATCTTATCTTTTAGTTCATCTCTGACTTCAAGGGCAGCTTTTATGCCTGTTAGATTTGGATCTGTACAGTCAGTTTGGGCACGGATATATTGGGTGCCATGGCTTGCACACTCAAGGACAGCGGCCCTTATTCTTTCCTTCATCTCTTCCTTACTAGTCCCCTTTTTGAAGTCATTCCAAATGTCAATTGCTTCAAAAAGAGTTCCCGACTCATTTTTGGCCTTGTCAGTCTTGCCCACCTTGTAATAATCTAGGTGGATGTGGCTGTCTACATATGGCGGAATTACAAGGGAGCCTTCAAGGTCGATTATCTCATCCGCCTCTTCTAAATCATTGCCAAAAGCCACAAATTTTCCATCTTCAACAAGGATTTCATCTACTCTTTCGTGGCCATATATTACTGCATTTATAAATTTTTTCTTCATTGTTTCTTGCCTCGCTTCTTAAGTTCTATAATTATTATATCACAAAAGGGCAAGCTTTTGCTCGCCCTTGCTTGTGATTGTATTTGATTGTAAGGATTTGCTTTTAATATCTTGGCCTTTCCTTATATGATGTGTGGAGAAGGTCGTGGGCACGTTCGCTTCCTGGCTCTCCCAAATATTCTTCGTAGAGCTTTTTAATTGAAGGATTTTCATAGGATTTTCTGTAGGTTTTGCCTTCATCGATTTGATAAAGGCCCTTGGCTCTTCTCTCAAGGATTGATAAATCACCCTTGTGGTAAGGCTGACCGCCGCCACCTACACAGCCGCCAGGGCAAGCCATGACTTCTATGGCATCGAATTTCTCTTCGCCTGAGCGGATTTTTTCGAGGATTTTCCTTGTGTTACCAAGTCCACTTACAACTCCTATGTGTATATCTCTTCCATTGATATTGACGGTCGCTTTTTTGACCCCCCTAAGGCCCCTAAGCTCTTCAAACTCAACTTCTTCTAAGCTCCCGCCTGTGAGGGTGTCGTAGGCAGTCCTGATTGTAGCTTCGATCACACCACCGCTTGCTCCAAAGATTGTGCCGGCACCTGTAGATTCGCCGAGTGGGTTGTCAAAGTCAGTTTGGTCAAGATTTATAAGGTCGATTCCAGCTTCTTTTATCATTGCAGAAAGCTCTCTGGTTGTGATGACAATATCTACATCAGACACGCCTTCTTCGTTGAGTTCATCACGTTTGGCCTCGTATTTTTTGGCTATGCATGGCATGACAGACACAACTGTGATTTTTTCTGGATCTACTCCAACTTTTTGAGCATAATAGGTTTTGGCAATGGCTCCAAACATTTCGTGTGGAGATTTGCAGGTTGATGGGATATCAATCATGTCTGAGAACTGGTGTTCCATAAAATTAACCCAGCCTGGGCAACAAGAAGTTAGAATTGGCCTATCTTCGGAAAGCCTTCCGATAAATTCGTGGGCTTCTTCCATAATTGTAAGGTCTGCTGCGAAGTTTGTGTCAAATACCCTATCGAATCCCAAACGCCTTAGGGCTGTGACCATTTGACCGGTAATTGGTGTGCCTGGATCTAGGCCAAATTCTTCGCCAAGAGCGACCCTTACTGCAGGGGCGACTTGGACTATCACAAGATTGTCGTCGTTTTTCCTATTTAAGATTTTCCAAAGGTCAGCTACGTTTGACCTTTCTGTGAGGGCTCCTGTTGGGCAAACTGCCAGGCATTGGCCGCAGAAGGTGCAGGTTGTTTCAAACATTTTTCTATTAAAGGTAGAGCCTACGTGGGTTTCAAAACCACGGCCGATTTCTGCAAGGGCGCCCACAGTTTGTACTTCGTTGCACATGGTTTCGCACCTTCTGCAAAGTATGCACTTGTTTGGGTCCCTGACTAGGGAATAGGAAGAATTATCAATTGGCAGATTTCTTTTCTCTCCTGGATATTTTATTTCCCTAATGCTAAGGTCAGCTGCAATTTCTTGGAGCTGGCAATCGAGGTTTTTGGCACATTTGAGACAATCTGTTGGGTGATCTGACAGGATTAGCTCGACTACCGCACGTCTTGCCCTGATTACCTTTTGGCTGTCTGTCCTTATTTCCATCCCGTCCTTGCAAAAGGTTGCGCAGGCAGGAATGAGTTTGCCATTCCACAAGTCCTCCACCAAGCAAACCCTACAAGATGCGAGTTTGTTGACAAAGTTTATCTTTGATAAATCCATATGGCAAAGGGTAGGAATCTTTATATTCAAAGCCTTGGCAGCTGATAGAATTGTGGTTTTCTCCCTAACTTCTATTTCTTGATCATTTATTTTTAACTTAATCATATCTACTCCTATCCTAAAACTATGGCGCGAACTGGACAATTTTCCATGCAGGTGCCGCATTTTATGCACAAATTTTGATCAATGTGGTGGATTTCTCTTACTTTTCCGAAAATCGCTTCTGCAGGACAGGCTCTGGCACACTTGCTACAGCCTATGCAATCGTCTGTAATTATGTAATCTACTAGGTCCTTGCATCTTTTTGCTGGACAAGTTTTTTTGCCGGTAACGTGGGCAAGATATTCGTCATAGAAATAGTGCATTGTTGATAAAACTGGGTTTGGCGAAGCTTGGCCAAGGCCACAAAGACTTGTTTCAGAGACAATTTCTGAAAGTTCTTTTAGCTTGTGGAGGGTTTCCTCGTCTGCCTTGCCTGTCACAATTAGATCTAGCATTTCAAGTAATCTTTTGTTTCCAATCCTGCAAGGAGTGCACTTACCGCAAGATTCGTCGACAGAAAATTCTAGGAAAAATCTCGCCACATCGACCATGCAGTCGTCTTCGTCCATGACAACCATGCCGCCAGATCCTGGATTGTCAACACCTATTTGTACAATCTAAAATCGAACGTGCTAATTTAAGATTAACTAATAACTAATAGCTGATCCTGAATGTCTATATTCAACT
>CAUPHU010000062.1:0-9335 GCA_963511095.1 uncultured Anaerococcus sp.
CCCAGTCTGTCGCTTCAAGACCACCTGCACCTGCGTTTATTGATAAATATGCGTTGTTTTTATCATATTCTCCATCAAGTTGGGTCTTAAGTTTTAGACTGTTGATTTTTTTTGCCAAAGCTTTTAGATTGGCATCAACTTCCTTAAGAGTATCTGTTTCTTCCTCATCACTTAATTCTACAAGGTCTATAAGGTCCTTGTTATCATCAATTGAGTTTTTCACAGATTCGTATTCCTCTAAATCTTCTTTTTTGCAAGACAAGTCTGCCATGGTTTTGGATGCCTTATTAGAATCATCCCAAAAATCAGGCCTTAAAGTCTCACTTTGAAGTGTATCTATTTCTTCTTTTAGCTTAGCCGGGTCAAAGACTATCTCCGACTAAGCTTAAAGTTTCTTCTAGATTTTTAATTTCTTCTTTTAGTTCAAATATTTCTCTCATATTATTTCTTTACTGTTGATTTTTTGGCTTCACGCTCTAGTCTTCTGCGTTCTGCCCTGTTTAGACCTTCGTAATCTTCTTCATCTGTTGAAGAACCTGTTATATCCTCATGGCTTTCGTCTTCTGGTACTAGAATTTGCTTTCTTTGGATATTTTGTCTGATTTCTACATTCATCATGTATTTAACAGTTTCTTCTTGGATTGCCCTGGTCATTTCTTCATACATATCGAAACCTTCGTTGGTGTAGGCTCTTACTGGGTCTTCTTGTCCCATTGCCCTTACACCGATTTCTTTACGCATTTGATCCATCGCATCTATGTGGTCCATCCATTTTTGGTCGATTACTCTAAGAAGGATTACCCTTTCTACTTCTCTCATGTTATCTGGGCCAAATGTTGCTTCTTTGTCAGCATATTTAGCTAGAGTAGCCTTGGTAATATATTCGATTAGGTTATCTTGGGTGTATGAGTTGATATTTTCAAAATGAAGTTGGGTTACAGGTACACCTAGGCCGTTTAGATAGTTAAGTAGGGCTGTCATTTCCCAATTTTCTGGCTTAACTTCTGGGTTTGTGAAGGTATAAACCGCACCTCTTATCACTTCTTTGATCATATCAAGGATAGTTTCTTTCATGTCTTCGCCCATAAGAACTTGACGTCTTTCGTTATAGATAATTGTCCTTTGCTTATTCATAACGTCGTCGTATTGTAGGACTCTTTTTCTTGTAGCAAAGTTGTTTGCCTCTACTCTAGTTTGGGCTTTTTCGATTGATCTTGAAACCATTCTTGAAACTATTGGTTCATTTTCGTCAAAGTCTGCTTTTTGAACAAACTTCGCAACAGCTTCCCCACCGTTAAGTCTGATTAAATCATCTTCTAATGATATAAAGAATCTTGACTTACCTGGGTCTCCTTGACGGCCTGAACGACCTCTAAGCTGATTGTCTATACGTCTTGACTCGTGTCTTTCAGAACCAATGATATATAGGCCGCCTGCTTCTATAACTTCTTTTTCTTCAGCCTTAATTCCTGGTCTAAATTGGTCTTTGTAGTGTCTAAATTTCTTTCTAACATCTAGGATTTCTTGGTTGTCTGTAGCTGAGAATGAGTCAACTTCTTCGATTAATTCTTCTGAAACACCTTCTCTTCTTAGCTTTTGTTTAGCCATGAAGTCTACGTTACCACCAAGGGTAATATCTGTACCACGTCCTGCCATGTTGGTTGCGATTGTAACTGCACCAAGTCTACCTGCTTGAGCAACAATTTCTGCTTCTCTTTCGTGGTTTTTAGCGTTTAGGACTGTGTGTTTGATGCCAGCTTTTTTTAGGGCATCTGATAGTCTTTCACTTGCTTCGATAGAAATTGTACCTACAAGGATTGGTTGACCTGTAGCATGAACCTTGTTGATTTCTTCAATGATAGCATTGAATTTTCCACGTTCGTTTATATATACATAGTCGTTGTCATCTTCCCTTTGAACTGGTCTGTTTGTTGGGATTTCAACTACGTCTAGCTTATAAATTTCGTCAAATTCGTCTTCTTCTGTTTTTGCAGTACCAGTCATACCTGATAATTTATCATACATTCTAAAGTAGTTTTGGAAGGTAATGGTAGCAAGTGTCGTACTTTCTGCCTTAACTTCTACGCCTTCTTTAGCTTCGATTGCTTGGTGGAGTCCGTCTGAGAACCTCCTACCTTGCATGATACGACCAGTAAATTCGTCTACTATTTCAACTTCTCCATTATTTACAACATAGTCAATATCTCTTGTCATAGTTGTATTTGCCTTAAGGGCGTTGTTGATATAGTGAGATAGTTCAAGGTTTTCTGTGTCAGATAGGTTATCTACTCCAAAGAATTCTTCTGCCTTTTTTGTACCTTTTTCTGTAAGGTTTGAAGATTTTCTCTTCTCATCTACAAGGAAGTCTACATCTTCTACCTTAAATTCTCTATCAAATGGGTCAATATCAGCATCTTCGTTTGGATCTAGGATCCTACCTTCGAGGGTTTGAATAAATTCATTTGCCTTTTGGTAAGTATCTGTAGATTCATCACCTTGACCTGAGATAATAAGTGGAGTTCTTGCCTCATCTATAAGAATTGAGTCCACCTCGTCAACTATGGAATAAAATAGACCACGTTGAACCATGTCTTCTTTATATATAACCATGTTATCTCTTAGGTAGTCAAAACCAAATTGGTTGTTGGTACCATAGGTAATATCTGCGTTATAATTTTCTCGTCTTTCGCTGTTGGTAAGTCCATAGATTATACAACCTACAGAAAGTCCAAGCCAAGTGTGAACTTTACCCATCCACTCCTGGTCACGCTTTGCAAGGTAGTCGTTTACTGTAACTACGTGGACACCCTTGCCTGCAAGGGCATTTAGATAAGATGGTAGGGTAGCCACAAGGGTCTTACCTTCACCAGTCTTCATCTCAGCAATCTGTCCATTATGTAGAACAATACCACCTAATAGCTGCACTGGATAGTGCTTCATACCAAGTACCCTATCACTTGCTTCTCTAACGACAGCAAAGGCCTCAACAAGGAGGTCATCTAGGGTCTCACCGTTTTTTAATCTTTCTTTAAATTCAATTGTTTTATGTTGTAACTGTTCATCAGTCAACTTTTGCATATCTTCATCTAGCGCTAAGATTTTATCGACAATTTTCTTATTCTCTTCGATTTCTTTTTGACTAAATGACTTAAATAAATTAAATAATGCCAAATTCTTCACCTTCCAATTCTTCACTTATCCTACCCTTATTATACAAAATTTCAATCAAATATAGTTAATAAAGCCAAGATACGTGACTGTGCTTTTATATATAAAAACTATTATTAATTTCGTAAAATAATTGATAATGATTTTAATCCATAATATATTATATAGGCTTAAAAACCATTATTCAATTAAATTTATGAATAAAAAGTAATTTTAAAGAAAAAAAGGGCTGTTGCAAATTGTGAATAACTATCGTCCCATCAGCAGAGGGTTCTCTTAGAAAATTTACCTTTTCGGGCCGGTAGGCCATCTATAGCCTGCCGGCTCATGGAGGCAAAATTTTCTAAGAGGTTCCTCTGGTGATATTGGGACGATTTATTCATTCTGCAACATCCCCATTGAAATTCTTATTTTTGATCTAATTTTTGGTCAAGTTTGTGGACAGAATCTATATACCTAATAGTCCCACTAGGAAGTCTTAATAAAAGCGAATGAGTTGAAGCCATATTATTATTCATATAAGAAACTCCCTTAAGAAGGGTCCCGTCAGTAATACCTGTTGCAGCGAAAATGACGTCATCACCCTTGACAAGGTCATCAATATTATAAACCTTATCAAAGTCAACCCCCATATTTAGGCATCTTTTGACCTGCTTATAATCTGCTGGAGCAAAAGTCCCCTGGAAATCTCCGCCCAAGCACTTAAGAGCAGCAGCTGCAATCACACCTTCTGGAGCACCGCCCACTCCCATAATAAGGTCGATTTTGCCATTAGAAAGACAAGTTGCAATAGCAGTTAAAATATCTCCATCTTCAACCATAGAAATCCTAGCACCAGCATCTCTAATTTCCTTGACCAAGCTCTCGTGCCTATCCCTATGTAGGACGGAAACTGTCACATCCCCAATTTTTTTACCAAGGGCTTTTGCCACATTTTCTATATTCTCCTTAACAGGCTTATTTATGTCAATTTTGCCTTTAGCAAGGGGCCCTGCTGCAATTTTGTTCATATAAACATCAGGTGCATTTAATAAGCACCCTTGTGGAGCAACTGCTATTACAGAAATTGAATTAGATGTACCATTAGCAAGTGAAGTTGTCCCGTCAATTGGGTCTACAGCAATATCCACCTGGTTTTTGGCCTTAGGATCTCCAATTTGCTCGCCAATATAAAGCATAGGAGCTTCGTCAATCTCCCCTTCACCAATTACAACCTTGCCATTAATACCCAGATATGAAAACATTGCCCTCATCTGGTCAACTGCAATATTATCAGAATCATTTTTCTTGCCCTGGCCAAGATACTTTGCAGAACCAAGAGCTGCAGCTTCAGTCACACGACATAAATTGATACCTAGATCTCTATCCATTTTTTCTCCTTATTTTTTATGCAATCGTTTATTTCACAATTTCAATTTACCATATTTTTTTGCATATTCTATATAGTTTTGAAAAGTTTTAACAAAAAACCTATAAGCTTGATAAACTTATAGGCCTAAAATGTTTTTATATTTTTCAAATTCTTCTGGTGGGTCTTGGTCAAAAGTCACTTCTCTTCCGTCCTTGTCTACAAAAGACAAGTGGGTGCAGTGAAGGAGTGGGTGGTCTAGGTTGAATTTGTGTTTAAAATTTCCATAGACCGGATCTCCCAGAAGTGGGTGGTTTAAATCTGTCATATGGACTCTGATTTGGTGGGTCCTGCCTGTAATTATATGGACTTTTACCAGACTAAAGCCTTCTACTTCGCTTATAACCTCATATTCAGAAATAGCAATCCTTCCAGATGGTCTTACTGCCATTTTCCTCCTATTGTGAGGGTCCCTGTCCATGTAATTTTCTATCCTGCCAGATTTTTCCTCAAAATTCCCAAAGACTATAGCAAGGTATTCCTTTCTTACTTGTCTGGTTTCGAAAAGTTTTTTGAGATAGTGGTAGGACTCATTTGTTTTGGCTATTAACATAAGGCCTGTAGTATCCTTATCTAGTCTGTGGACTATACCCGGCCTATCTTCGCCGCCTATGTGAGAAAGTCCGTCGTAACCGTACTTGAAAAGCAAAGCATTAACTAAAGTTCCTGTTACAATAGATCCTGCCGGATGAACTATGAGGTTTTTCTGCTTATTTATAACTGCATAGTCCTCGTTTTCATAGATAATATCAAGGGGTATATCTTCTGCCACGATTTCTGGCACCTCAAAGAGCGAGTCGTCTATAAAAATCTCATCTCCCATCTCTAGTTTGAAAGACGGCTTAATTTTTCTCTCATTTACTTTTATTAATGAAGCTTTGATAAAGTCTTTTATCTTCTCTCTTGGGATTTCCTCAAGTTCGTCAGATATGTATTTATCAACTCTTATTATTTCGTCTGCAATTAATATCATAGGATTATTATATGAGAATATTTAGATTATTCACTCATTCTTTTCAAAATACTTTCAGTTTTTGTAAGTATTTTTTCTGATTTTTTGATATTATTAATAAGCGGTCTTCTTATATTAAGACTTGTTTTTGGAGATGCGTTAAGGATAGTTTTGCCAGCCTTTACTGCGACCTTGTTTTTATAAAAGGCTAGGGCAAGATCTTTGTTAATTTCTGAGTTGTTTTCTTTGTTGGTATAAATAAGTCTTACAAGATTTACTACCATATCATCTTCATCTTTTATTTCTTCTTTTGATAGCTTGGCAAGAATTGTTTTTGAATTTTGGAGTGATTTTTCTGCCTTATCTACTTGGAAAGTTAAGGCTGGTCTTATTTCATCTACCGCCTTTAGGTCAGAAGCTAAGAGAATTTTGGCAGCATTTACAAAAACTTGGTTTTTATAAACTGAATAAGCGAGTTTTTTCTCCCTGCTATCTAGCCTATTTATTATCTCATCTTCTGCCGCCGCCTCCTTTGCCTCGTAGGAGGCCTCATACTTTTCATAGGCCTTGGTCACGTCTCTTCCGAGTTTGTTTATAAGTAGGATTTGCTCGTACTTATCCATGTAGTTATTATTTTCTGTCATGGCGCTTATTATAAAGGCATTTGATTTTGTTTCTACTAAGGCTAGGTCATTTTCGATTGTTTTAAGCTCGCCTGTTTTGTTCATGGTCTTGTAGGACCTGTCGATATCTTTAAGAAGCTTGACCCTTTTTGTTGTTGATTTCGATAGGGATTTTGCCATATCATTTGCTATTTCAGAATCATTCCTATAAATTTCATAGATTGACCAGGCAAGGTCTCTAGCATTGGCTGTATTTTCCTCTCCACCACCTAGCATTAGCCTGTTTAATTCAGTCCAATCTTTTTTTGTAAAGTTTTTGATATAAGAATTGACTGCATCAAAACCTCCTACAGCCTCAATTAGCCTATTGGTTGCATCATTATCTGAATTTCTTAAGGATAGGTCCAAGTCATTTTTAATCTCATCTGTATAGGCCATCTCGCCTTTTTCAACCTTGTCCATCACAGCAAGTCCTATAAAAGGCTTAATTGTGGATGCTGCAGGAAGCCTATCTCCATCTGCATTTGACCTATAGATATTGACATCACTTGGTCCGTAGACACTTCTTACATTTACTTGATAAATTAATTTACCATCCACACTTTCCTTAATGGCAGTTTTTATATCTTCTTGTAAAATATCTTCTTCGCTACTTGCAAAGGCCGTGCCCATTAAACTTAAGTTTATTAAAAATCCAGCAAGTATTAACTTAACAATTTTTTTCATAATATCTCCTAGTTTTTATTTGAAAAATTATATGCTTTTTAAAAGACTTATTTTTCTTAATATAATTCTATCACAAATCCCAAATAAAAGAAAAGAGACCGCTTTTTTGGCGGCCCCTTTGGGGAAATATTATTTATTAATGTCTTAAATTTACTTATTTTTTAATTTTTTTGTAGCCAAGGCTTGCTGCCCCTAGGGCTAATAGGGTCATGCTTGTGCCAATTAGACCTGTCTTAGGGTTTTTAGCACCGGTTTTATTGTTTTTATTTTTTGCCATCACTTCTTCGATTTTGAATATTTTGCCAAATTGTGCTGGATAAGAAGTTAGGACTATATCATCTGTGTAGATTTTGTATTCTTTGCCTTCTTTGATCTCAAGTTTTCCAAAGTCTTTTTTAGGAACTAGGTACTTATCTTCTCTGTTTGACTTTCTAGCTACAGTTACGCCTTCCTCATCGACTTTTTCTACTACAAATATGTCAGATATCATCTGTTCTTTATTTTCTTTTTCTTTTTCTTTGGCTTCTTTGTCATCTTTTGCCTTTTCAGCTGGTTTTTGTTTTTCAGCTGGTTTTTTATTTTCTTTTGGGGCTTGTTTTTCAAGTTCTACCTTGACTATTTTTGCAAATTGGGCAGGATCTGAAGTTAGGATTTCTTCTGAAGTTTCGATTTTGTAAACTTCTCCTACTTTTGGATTAGCCTTTCCAAAGTCTTTTTTGGCAATATTGTATTTGCTTTCCTTCATGTCTTTTTCGTAGACAGTTACCATTTCATCAGCAACTTTTTCTACAACATAAGATTTAACCATAGTTTTTTCTGGCATTTCTTTTTCTACAATTGAGAAAATCTTTCCAAATTGAGCAGGATAAGATTTTAAAGAAATATTATCAGATGTGATTGTAAAGACCTTGCCTTTTTCTATTTTCATATCCTTAAATTCTGATTTTGGTACATTGTAAAGATTTGATTCGTTGCCCACTTCATAAAGGGTGACACCTTCTTCGTTGATTTCTTTAACAACAAAATCTCTTACAACTTTTTCTTCGTCAGCCTTTACTTCATTTATCTCATGAATTTTTGTAAATTGAGCTGGATATGAAGCAAAAATAGTATCATCAGCTACGATTTCTACTTCTTTGCCTTCTTTTAATTCAATGTCTTTAAATTCTTTTTTAGGCACATTGTAAAGGTCATCAGGATTTGATTTCTTGTAAAGGTCTACGCCTTCTGCGTTTATTTTTTTAATTACGTAAATATCAGAAAAAACATGACTCTCTTTACCTTCGATAACCCTATAAATCTTGCCAAATTTAGCTGGATCTGACTCTAAGATTTCCCTATTTGTATAAAGGGTGAAGATTTTACCTTCCTTAAGGTCCATGCCTTTAAAATAAGATTTTGGAACATTGTAGACATCAGCTTCGTTATTGATATCAACAATATCTACCCCTTCTTCATAGATTTTCTTTACTTTGTATTCTGCAACTTTTGGATTTGTGATAGCATCTTCTGCTTCGATTTCATTTACTTTTTGATCTTTCATTTCGCTAGCATATGCACTATTGATAAGCATAGCAGACACTGCTAGGGCTAGTAATAATTTAGATTTTTTCATGACACCCTCCTTAAAAATTCTTACATTAGTGTCTTCTTAACTATATATTACCCAAAATGGTGTTAAATTTGTGTTAAATTTGTAGAAATTTTGAAAGTTTTTTATTAGTTGTATACTAATATAAGAGTTAAACTGAAAATATTTATGAATGAGAGGTAATTATGAAATTTATTTCATGGAATATAGATTCACTAAATGCAGCCCTAACAAGCGATTCAGCTAGGGCAGTGATGAGCCGTTTGGTTTTAGATACTATCGTTAAGGAAAATGCTGATGTTATAGCCATCCAAGAGACCAAACTTCCTTATACAGGCCTTAGCAAAAAACACATAAAAGAGCTTGCGGCATATTTTCCTGACTATGATTATGTCTATAGACAAAGCGAAGAGCCTGCTCGCAAGTCTTATGCAGGGACTATGACCCTTTACAAAAAGGGACTAGAAGTAGAAGCTTCCTTCCCACAAATTGGAGCTCCTTGTACAATGGACTTTGAGGGTAGGATAATCACTTTAGAATTTGAAGACTTTTATTTTACCCATGTCTATACGCCAAATGCTGGAAATGGCCTAACTAGACTTGCTGATAGACAAGTTTGGGATAGGCTCTATGCTGATTATCTAGCTAGCCTTGATCAAAACAAGCCAGTAATTGCAGCAGGTGACTTTAACGTTGCCCACAACGAAATAGACCTTGCCCATCCAGAAAATAACCACATGTCAGCAGGCTTTACTGATGAAGAGAGAGAGGGCTTTACAAACCTTTTAGACCGTGGCTTTACAGATACCTTTAGGCATATCCACGGCAATGTCGAAGGCCGCTACACTTGGTGGGCCCAAAGAGTAA
>CAUPHU010000063.1:0-9286 GCA_963511095.1 uncultured Anaerococcus sp.
GAAATAAAAATCCTACTAGAAGAAGCAACAAAGACAAAAGAATTTAAAGAAACAATTAAAGTAATGAGAAAAAATGTAAAAATATTATCATAGATATTATGTAATAAGAAATTAAGAAAAGGTAATCAAAAATATGAAAAAGTATTGACATTCGAACAAAATTATGTTTAACTATAGTTAACCAAAGAAAGATGAAATAATGAATAATAGAATTGAGAAATACCGTAAACCTTTAGGTTTATCGGAACATAGACTTGGAACAAGTAGGGATTTCAAGGACGAGTATAAATAAAATAGAAAAAGGAAAAACGATTCTAAGATTAAAAACTGCTAACGATATAGCAAATGCTTTAGGGGTTTGTATGTATCAGATTTTTGATCTGCACAGAGAAGAAACATATAAATGTCATAGTCGTAATTGTTGTTAGGAATTATATGGCTATATTTAGTAAAATTGAGGAGGATGCTATATGAACTTAAAAGTTGTATCAAAAGTTATCGGTTCTTTAATTCCTGCTATTATCGGGACATATTTGTTAGTTAAAGATTATATAGCAGCATCAAATCATCCTGAATGGAGTGTTTCGCCAGTGGTAATGTGGATGAAGTTTGGCGTATTTTTGATTGTTAGTATCATCCTGCTTCTTGTTGTTTTTAGACAAAAGAGATCATAAACCAAGAAATGGTTTGTAGATGTTAAGGCATTTTGATGGGTAAAATAGTGTTTCTAATAATTCAAATTATAGTTATTACATGTATTTTTGCGATTGCTATAACTGCCAATTATTTTGGACTTCCAAATCCAATTGGAGTAATAATAGGAGTTGTACTATTTATAGTTTATGATGTTTTATTTATGACTTTAATAGATAAATTCAAAAAAAGAAGACGCAAATAAGGCGAATTATCTGTATAAAAGTGTTTGAATTATTTACCTTTTATACGGCATTGTACAAGAAGACTGGAAAATTAATTATCAGCATATAAAACAGTAAATCAAATCGGTTTACTGTTTTTTATTGCTCAAATTTTAAAAGAAAGAGAGGAATACGACCAATGAAAAATATAGAAGAAAAAATTGCACATAAAGTGAACTATATAAGTAGGCCGGAAATTCTATTGTGGTTGATATTTTAATGGCTATTATAAAAGAAATTTATATGATGGAGCTAGGAAATGCAAGTAAATGATTTTAAGAATATACAAGAAGCTTGAAGTATAAAATTGGGTATTATAAAAATGTAGAAGTAGCACTGTTCAGGCTAAACCTAAAATTGTACTATATTCATTTAGAAAGGGAAGAAAGGATGAGTTTTGTGTAATGAAAAAAATAATTGGTTTAATTGTTAGTGTTATATTGTTAACCTTATGTTCAATACCAGCTTTCGCTGTTTCTTCAAATGAAGACACTATGATTGTTTCGAAGAAAATAATTAATGATATTCAATCCGATATACGATCAGAAGAGATAGATAGTTGGACAGAAATTTCAAATTCAAGCATGGATTTAAAACATGCAGTGCCCGTATATACGACTCTCAATAGTAATGAAAACAGTTCTTCTATAAGGGACACCTTAGTATTCACAGGAGAGTATAATATCCCTGTTATGGCGGATAATGAGTGTGTTGGCACTTTTAATGTTGTCAAGCACAAGGGAAAGTGGACAGTAAATTCTTATACTCTTGGTCTTGACTTAAAAACAGCCGTTGAACAAAGACTAAATTCATCATGGGTGTTTATAGAAATTCCACAGTTTGGAGATGACTTTGGATTTTTGATGTTTGAAGGAAATAGTGAAAATTATCAATCTATTTCAAGTGCACAGTCTACTCTCTCGAGCAAAAACACAGATGATATCCTACAGCAAATAAAGGAGTATGATAGAGGGAAGGATTCAGAAAGACCTACCTTCATGGCAAAAACAAGCAATAACTACTTGTCCCTAGCTCTATTGATTGTAATTATATTCTGTGCATCTGTAGCTACAGTATATGTTTTAAGAAAGCAAAAGAAAACACCTTCATAAGGATGCTTTTACTATAATAAAAATATATTTATAAAAGAAACATTTTATAATAAACATAATAAAGATATAGACCAATATAAGGTGTAAGTGGGAAATTAAAAAAACTCCTATCAGATAGAAAAACTATGCACCTAATAGTGGATCACTCATCAAATCAAGACAATGTAAGGTTATTGACAGAAGTAGGAGAGCAAGACCTGCTAAATATGATTGAATCAGAAGATAATGACGAGGATGAAACTCACGAAGAATCTTTAGATGATGAAGATGATGAACTATTATAAATCTCAACTCCTATTATCGAATAAACAATACAAAAATATGGTATAATTAAGTATAATGTTTGCCAGAGAGGAGGGATACTTTGAACTTAAAAGACTATCTTGGAGAAACTAATCTATATGACAAAAAAGAAAAATTAGAAAGGAACAAACCAAAGTCTTGGTTAAAATCTGTGTCAGCCTTTGCTAATGGTAGAGGTGGGAAGCTAATATTTGGAGTAAAAGAAGATAACACAATTCTTGGACTTAGTAACTATCAAGAAGATTCTGAAAATATTTCTGAAATCATAAAAATTAAAATGGATCCGAATCCAGAATTTGATATGGAAATAAAGGAAATTGATGGAAAAATTATATTGATTTTGAGTGTATTTGTTGGGAAGAATACACCATATTTTGTAGTAGATGGTGGAACGAGAACAGCCTACAAAAGAGTAGGAAATCAAAGTGTCCCTGCAAATAGAATAGACCTATTTAATCTATCACTAAAGGGAGAACATATAAGTTACGATTCACTTCAGTCAAAGAAAAAAATAGAAGATGTAAGCTTTAAGGAACTTAAAATCGAGTACAAAGAAAGAACGGGAAAAGATTTTGAAGAAAAAGATTTGAAATCTTTCGGGCTTGTAAATGATGAGGGAAATCTAACTATAGCAGGAGCTTTATTTGCAGATAACTATCAAGTTTATCAGTCAAGGGTATTTTGTACTAGGTGGAATGGGCTTACTAAAGCTAATGGGAGAATGGATGCCTTAGATGATATAGAATTTGAAGGCAACATTATTTATCTGCTAAAATCGTCTTTGGACTTTGTGAAGAGAAATTCTAAAAAGATGTGGAAGAAAGGTCCAGTCTATAGAATAGAATATCCAGAATATCCTGAAAGGGCAGTCCAAGAAGCTCTAGTAAATGCATTAATTCATAGAGATTATTCAGTAATTGGTAGTGAAGTTCATGTAGATATCTATGATGACAGACTAGAAATATATTCTCCTGGAGGAATGTATGATGGTACATTTATTCAAGATATAAATCCACTAGATGTATTTTCATCAAGACGAAACCCAATCATAGCGGATGTATTTGCTAGGATGGATTTAATGGAAAGGAGAGGATCTGGACTTAGAAAAATCATAGAAGCTTATGAAGCTGAAGAAAATTATAAAGAAGAATTAAAACCAGAGTTTAAGTCAACAGAATCTTCTTTTACTACAATTCTAAAGAATTTAAATTATGACACCCAAAATGTCACTAAAAATGACGGTCAAAGTGAGGGGCAAAATGAGGGTGAAAATGAAGGTCAAAATGACGGTAAAAAATTAAAACCAAAAGATAGACGAAATAAGATAGTGAAACTTATGAAAGAAAATTCAAACATAACAACAATTGAATTATCTCATATATTATTGGTATCTGTAAGCACGCTAGAAAGAGATTTAAAAATTCTCACAGATGAAAAAACAATCGAGTATATAGGCAGTGCTAAAGATGGATATTGGAAAGTAAACAAATAAAGTTAAAAAAGAAAATAGAATTCTCCCGAAAATAATACAATATTAGGGAGAAAAACTTTGAGCGAGAGAGAAATCTTTCGCTCTTTTTTTATTTATGGAAAAGTAATTGGAGCAAGAACAAGAAAAAACGGATATTATGAGGGGAATGGATACATTGTTTCTTGGTGTGTAGGTCATTTAATTCAAATGGCAAGTCCCGATAGGATAGACGAAAAATCGAAGAAATAAACAATAGAAACTATCACAGGAATTAGAAAATATAATTAATAAATGAATAAGTTTTTATTTAGGTTATAAAGAAAAATAAGTAATCATAAACAAATAATAAATTTAACGTTAAGAAAAATTTGACAGTATATAAAAATGGTGTTATAGTATAAATAACAAAACAGAGAAAGGTGTGATAGCTTTGAAGGAAGTTCACATATTAAATACATTAGAAGAAATAAATATAGTAAGTGATCCCATAAGGCTTAAAATAATTATGACATTAGGAGCTACACCTAAAACAGCCCAGGACTTGTCAGATGCTTTAGGAGTTAGCAGGTCAAAAATCCATTACCACCTAAAAATATTGGAACAAAATGGGATTATAGAGGTTGTGGATACAGAGCTAATAAATGGAATTACTCAAAAATATTTCCTACCAGTAGCAAAGGCTTTTATACCAAATAGCGAAATATTTAATACAAATTTGGAAGAAAAACAATTCGCTTTCAAAATTCCAAAAGTTAGTTACGAGTCTTTTGAAAAAGAATTGAATGAACTTATAAAAAAATATAGTAATAATGGAGAAGACTCCGAAAGTTTTCAAGTACAAATCTATAAATTATCTTGAAAATTTATAAACATCTTAAAACCAGTAAGTAAGAGCTTACTGGTTAAAAAAGAAATAACTGTCAATAAAAACTAAACGTTAAATATAAGGAGTATGTTAAAAATGATTAAAAACAAAGGTTTCTATGTCCTGCTTCTAGGACGACTTATTACAAATTTTGGTGATAGCCTTTATGCTATAGCTTCTACCCTCTTGGTCTACCAGATGAGTGGGTCTACTGTATATTCAGGTATAACCCTGTTTCTAACATCATCAACAGCCATTGTTCAATTACTTCTAAGCCCAATCTTGGATAAAATTAATATGAAGAAGTTTTTGATTCTTTCCCAACTTATCCAAGCAATTTTAATATTAATTATTCCAGCCATGTATTATTTGGAAATCCTAAATGTCTACCACATTATGGTTTTAATGCCAATAATTTCCTTGATTAACCAGCTGGTTTATCCTGGACAAATTTCTCTACTGCCTAAGATTCTTTCAGAAGAAGAACTTGTTACAGGAAATTCTTTAATGACTATGGCTTATCAAGGATCAAATGCAATATTTGACACCTTGGCAGGTTTTATTATATCTATATTTGGCTTTATGATAGCTTTTTATGCTGATAGTGTGAGTTTTATCTTGACTGGATTATTGTTTTGTCTTTTATCAAAAAAGCTAAGTCATTATAACGAAAGAGAAGAAAAAGCAGAGGGTTCTGCCATTAAAAATCACTTTAAGGGTCTTAAAGAAGGTCTTGACTTATTTAAGGATTCTAGGATTTTTGCCCTTGTCCTTGGTGTGGTCTTTATAAATTTTTCTGCCACATCTATAAGTGCAGTCTTGCCTGCCTTTGCTGAAGATGAGATATTTTATAGTCTAATGCTTGCAGGAATGGGTGGTGAAGTCCTTTTAGGCTCTTTATTTGCAGGTCTCCCAAAACTAAAGGAAGTTTCTTTAGGAAAGCTTTATGTTTATGGAATGATTGTCGTATCCTTAGCTTGGATATCTGTTTCTTACTTTGCTACAAATATTAAAGTTGCAGTCGCCTTATATGCTCTTGGATGGTTTGTAGTTGGAATAGTTAATGTTTATGCCCAAACTATGGTTCAGATGATTGTCCCAAGTGAAAAGATTGGTTCTGCTATGGGCGCCATGGTTGGTATATCAACCTTTATGGCACCTCTTGGAGCCTTGCTCGGTGGCTACTTAGGAGAGTATTTATCAAGTCCAAAGGCAATACTAATTGCAAGTGTGATTATACTTCTAGTAGCAATTTACTGGGCTTTAAATAAAAATATTAGGAAACTTCCTGCTGTAAGTAATTTTCACGAGGTGTTTGATATTGAGAAATAATAATTTTGAATTTACCCATGATAAAGTGAAAAAAGCATGTTAAATTTCTGTTTGACTTATATAACAAAATAGGAGGTAGATATGAAACATATAATTATAATCGTGAAATAGAAAATATATAAAATTAATGAATATGTAAAATTCGAAAGGAGACATTATAATGCATGGTACAATAATAGCCTTAATAGTATTTTTAATAGTTATGGTTCTAATAGTAGCTAATTTCAAGAAAATATTAAGATGGATCAAGCAGTTGATACAATGAATGGATATAAGTCTATCTAATCAAAATTGTATAAAATATAAAGGTGATGAGCAGAATAGATTTACCTATTCTGCAACATCACCTTTATATATCTTCAAAGCTTATTTGCCTTTACTTTCAAAATTTATTATAATGAAGTTATGATTTATATTTTAGTATAAAGGAGTTTGTATGAGAAAAAAATTTTATAGGGTGTTTAGTATATTTTTAGCAATTTTTTTATTTTTTTCGCCCATAGCAGGAGCTGATGAAGGCCAGATGCGACCTTGGGATGAAGAAATTATTTATATGGTTATGACAGATAGGTTTTTTGATGGGGACCCAACAAATAACAATCCGAATAATATAGAAGGTTCTTTTGACAAAGACCACCTAGAAGCCTATCACGGTGGAGACTTTAGGGGAATAATTGAGAAAGTCCCTTACCTAAAGGATCTTGGAATTACAACCCTTTGGATAACACCAATTGTAAAAAACATAGATACAAATATGATGGCTGACAAAAATGACAAGCAATTTGCCTACCACGGCTACTGGGCCAGTGATTTTACCCAAATCGATCCTCATCTGGGCACAGAAGAAGATTTGAAAGAATTAATAGACGTCCTTCATGAAAATGGGATTAAATTAATGGTAGACGTTGTCATAAACCATTCTGGTTATGGAACTAAAAACACTGGCGACTTTGCCGGCATGCACAGAGACCAAAGCGGGGCAGGTGATATAGAAACTGAACTTGCAGGCCTTCCAGATTTTATTACAGAAGATAAAGAAGTAAGAGATAAGATTATTAATTGGCAGGTTGATTGGCTAAAGAAATTAAAGACAGAAAAGGGCAACACCATTGATTACTTTAGGGTTGATACGGTAAAACACGTAGATCAGGACACAATGAAAGACTTTAAGGCGGCAGCCCTTAGCGAAAAACCTGATTTTAAAATGATTGGAGAAAATTTCGGGGCGTCTATTTTTAAAGATGGCGGCTATCTTGATCCTACAATGATGGATTCGCTTTTAGATTTTGATTTTAAAGAGCTCGCCAAGGATTTTGTGTCAGAGAAAATATATGAAACTGAAGGTAAACTTGTAAAAAGAAATGAGGCTATTACAGAGGATAGAGAGATGGGACAATTCCTATCATCTCACGATGAAAATGGATTTTTGAAAGTCCGTTTATCTGATGATGTGGGCAAATTCTTAGTTGCTTCATCCTTACAAATCACAGCTAAAGGCCAGCCTGTAATCTATTATGGAGAAGAAATCGGCCAGTCTGGCAAGAAAGATAATTTTGAAAAGGGTGTTTATAGCGAAAATAGGTATGATTTCGACTGGGAAAAAATTGACAACAACGAGATTTTAGACCACCACAAAAAGATGCTTAAAATAAGAAATGCCTTTGCTGATGTTTTTTCAAAAGGCATAAGGGAAAATATTTATATGGACGATGAGGTTTCTGTTTTTGAGAGGGCTTATGTAGATAAGAAAGTCCTTGTAGGTCTAAATACGAGTGAAGATGCCAAAGAAATTAGTTTTGACTATAAATCAGACGGCAAACTCATCGACCTCTATGGAAATGGGAAGGTAAAGGCGAATTCAGACAAGATTAGCCTAAAAATCCCTTCAAGAAATGAGGGAGGGACAGTGGTTCTTGTAGATGAAAACGAGATTCCAGAAGGATTTGAATTTAATAATCCAAATTCAAGTAAGACACCAATTCTGATAAGCTTAGGCTTACTCGGTATAATTCTAATTCTTATCCTCTTAAATAAGAAAAATAAAGAAAGAGCTTAAGGCAATAATTTTTGAAAAGTAGAATATAAAAATGAAAAAATCCATGAATTATAAAATATCCATGGATTTTTTTCATTTTATATTTTATTAAAAATTTATTTTACCTGGTCAATATAGGCTCCATAGCCTTCTTCTTCCATCTTTTCAAGAGGGATGAATCTGAGAGCTGCGCCATTTATACAATACCTGACTCCGTCAGCTTCTTTTGGGCCGTCGTTAAAGACGTGGCCAAGGTGGGAATCTCCTGCCTTGCTCCTAACTTCAACCCTTTCCATATTGAGGGACTTGTCATTTTTGTAGGCTATGTTTTTATCAATTGGCTTTGTAAAAGATGGCCAGCCACAACCTGCGTCGTACTTATCTCTTGAAGAAAAAAGTGGCTCGCCGCTGACCTTATCAACGTAAATTCCTGGCTTGTCAAAGTCATCATATTCGGATGAAAATGGCTTTTCTGTGGCGTTTTCTTGGGTTACCTTGTATTCATCATCAGATAGTTTTTTCCTAAGTTCTTTGTCGTCCTTTTTTATTTTCTTAGACTCTAAAGGTTCATTTGCAAGATTGATATTGATATGACAATAGCCATTAGGGTTTTTATCCAGATAATCTTGGTGATAGTCTTCTGCAGGTACAAAATTTTTGATTTCTTCTACTTCAACTACGATTTTATCCTTATATTTTTTCTGAACCTGCCTAATTATCTCATCAATGATTAGTTTATCATTTTCATTTGTAAAATAAATCCCGGTCCTATATTGGATTCCCGCATCATTTCCCTGCTTATTTATTGATGTAGGATCAATTATCCTAAAATAATATTCCAAGATATCTTGAAGGGAGAGTTTATCCCTATCATAACTTATTTTTACAGTTTCGCTATGAAGGGTTTTTCCTAGTTTTTCGTAAGATGTATCAGAAGTTTTGCCATTTGCATAGCCCACCTCAGTATCAAGTACTCCAGGGATTTTCTTGAAATAGCCTTCCACACCCCAAAAACAACCGCCAGCCAAATAAATTTCACTAGCATTCTCAAGGTTCTCGACTTTTCTAGTTTTTTCGCTATTAAAATCAGAAGCTTTATTCTGAGCATCTTCACTCTTATTAAAAACCTTAATGCCGAAAAGCAAGGCTAAAATTATTATAAAACCAATAATTATTCTATTTTTATTCATATATTCACCTCATTTTCTTATTTTTACCCAGGCAAAAATAAGTTTAAACAGAATCCTAAAA
>CAUPHU010000064.1:0-8998 GCA_963511095.1 uncultured Anaerococcus sp.
TATTCGCGCCTTATAGGCGCTGTACAAACTACCAGCTAAGCTGGTAGTTTTGATTATGCTAATTATCATCATACAAATTGCTGTCTAGCCATTTGCAAATTAAGTGACCAACTATATTTGCTACGACAGCAACGATGATTGCTATTAATGTTTGCATGATCTCACCTCCTCCCACCCTTGTGGGCCGATGATAACACCTTTATTATACCATATTTAACCTATTTTATTTTAGATTATCTCAACAATTTCAATTTATTCTCAATTAATTTTCATTTTAGGCAAAAAAGTATTATAATTATACATAGACATAGAAAAGAAAGAAGGAAAGAATGACAAATTACAATCCTGCGAGTTTAAATGCAGAAGAATTTATAAATCATGAAGAAATATTAGAGACCCTTGCCTACGGTAGGGAAAATGCTCATAATAGAAGATTAATCATAGAAGTTTTAGAAAAGGCGAAAAAAGCCCAAGGCCTTAGCCACAGAGAGGCTTTCATCCTTTTATCTTGTAAGGAAGATGACCTAAATGAGGAAATTTTTGCCCTTGCAAAAGAGCTTAAGTACAAATTTTATGCAAATAGAATCGTACTTTTCGCCCCTCTTTACCTATCAAATTATTGTGTAAATGGCTGTGTATATTGCCCATACCACGGCCAAAATAGGACTATTCCAAGGAAAAAACTAAGTCAGGAAGAGATAAGAGAACAAGTAATTGCCCTCCAAGATCAGGGCCACAAGAGACTTGCTCTAGAAGCAGGCGAAGATCCAATTCATAATCCTATCGAATATATCCTAGAATCAATCGATACAATTTATAATATCAAACACAAAAATGGGGCAATTAGACGAGTTAATGTCAACATTGCAGCTACTACAGTAGAAAATTATAGGAAGCTTAAGGAAGCTGAAATCGGTACTTATATCCTCTTCCAAGAGACCTACAACAAGGAAAATTACGAAGCCCTTCACAAGTTTGGGCCAAAGTCAAACTACGCCTATCACACAGAGGCTATGGACCGTGCTATGGAAGGTGGAATTGATGATGTGGGAATGGGAGTTCTTTACGGACTTGATTCTTATGAATACGAATTTATCGGCCAATTGATGCACGCAGAGCACCTTGAAGCCCGTTTCAACGTGGGCCCTCACACAATTTCTGTCCCAAGAATCCAACCAGCTGATGACATCGACCCAGGTGATTTTGATAATTCCCTATCAGATGAGATGTTTACAAAACTTGTAGCCTGCATAAGAATTTCAGTTCCTTACACTGGTATGATTGTCTCAACTCGTGAATCAGAAGCGATGAGAAATAGGCTCTTAGACCTTGGTATTAGCCAATTATCTGGTGGATCAAAGACATCTGTTGGTGGTTATACAGACCACGAAACTAAGGGCTCTGACCAATTTGAACTTGCAGATAACAGGACTCTTGATGAGGTTGTTGACTGGCTAATTGAAAAAAACCACGTCCCATCATTCTGCACTGCCTGCTACAGAAAGGGTAGGACTGGTGAAGTCTTTATGGGCATGGTCAAAAAACACGGAATCGGAAACATCTGCCATCCAAATGCCCTTGTAACCCTCAAAGAATACGCTGTTGACTATGCAAGCGAAAAAACAGCCAGAGATGCTGATAAATTGATAGCAAGGGAACTAAAAAATATTCCAAACCCTGATGTGAGGGAAGCTACTAGGGAAAATCTCAAAAAAATCGAGGCAGGAAGCCGTGACATCTACATCTAAGACGGGAGTAAGCGAAAGAGTCCACATAGGAATTTTCGGCAAGACCAATTCGGGAAAATCAAGTCTTTTAAATTATCTCACAGGCACTCAAACTGCCATTGTATCCAATATAGAAGGGACAACTACAGATCCTATCAGAAAAGCAATGGAAATTACGGACTTTGGGCCGGTTGTTTTAATAGATACGGCAGGCACAGCAGATGGTACCCAGCTTGGCAAGGAAAGATACGAGAAAACTCTTGCGGAGATTGACAAGATTGATGTATTTTTATACGTCCTAAGTCCTTGTGATGACCTAGAAATTATAGGAAAATTTAGGGATAAGCCTGTAATTTACCTTGCGATGAAGATGGATACTGGCGAGGGAAATGGGATTGTCGAAGAATTTGCCGATAAAAATCCAATCGGAGTTGATATAAGAAATCAAAAATCAAGAGATGAAATTTTTGATAAAATTAGGTCCCTTTACAAAAAAGAAGCTCAGACCATCACTAAGAATCTGGTGAAAAAAGGCGATATGGTCGTCCTTGTCATGCCCCAAGATGCGGCAGCTCCTAAGGATAGGATTATAAAACCCCAAGTTATGACTATCAGAGAAATTATCGATAAGGGGGCAAGTGCGATTTGTACTGACCTTGCTAATTTCGAAAATACCATAAAAATCCTTAATAAAATTGACCTAATAATTACAGACAGCCAGGCCTTTAAGGAAGTTTACGAGAAAAAGCCAAAAGATGTGAGACTTACAAGCTTTTCAGTTTTATTTTCCGCCTTTAAGGGAGATTTAGCTTATTTTGTAGAGTCTGCCCAGGTTTTGGATGGGCCTATCAAAAATATTTTGATTGCAGAAGCCTGCACCCACCCGCCAATAGATGAAGATATAGGAAGTGTTAAGATTCCAAGGCTCATAAGAAAAACACATCCAGATGTAGATATAGATTTTGTAAGGGGAAATGACCCGATTGATTATTCAAAATATGATTTGATTATCTCATGTGGTTCTTGCATGTTTAACAGGACCCATGTCCTATCTAGAGTGGAGAGGGCCAAGGAAACCGGCACTCCTATGACAAATTATGGGATAGCTATAGCAAAACTTAACCACATCCTTGAAAAAATAACACTTCCTGAATAATATTAAAATTTTCAAGTAAATAAATTTGACAGAAAATTTTTTGGGTGGTATTATACCATTAACAACGAGATACAAGTTTTACAAAACCATTTGACAAGAAGAGTAGTTTAGAGGAATCTTTTTTAGAGAGCTCCAGCTGGTGAAAAGGAGCAAAGATGAGGCTAGATGAAGATGGCCTTGGATGGGATGGGTCGATATTAGATCCATACGGGAATTCCCGTTATAGAATTAGAGTATGTTTGTACTTGATGAGTGTATGCATGGGTGACTATGCATAAAATAAGGTGGTAACGCGATTTATAAACGTCCTTATATTCCTATATGGAATATGGGACGTTTTTTTATTACCAGAAAGGAAGAAAGATGACTTGGGATAGGTTGATAAAGAAAAAAATAAGTGAAAATAGAGAAGATTTGATAAAAACCAGAAGGTATCTTCACGAAAATCCAGAGCTTAGCGAAAAAGAGTTTGAAACTAGCTCATACCTTAAGAAAAGATGTGAAGATCTAGGACTTATCGTTGAAGATATCTCTAATACAACAGGTTTTACAGCCCTTCTTGATACAGGAAGGCCTGGTAAGACTTTGGGAATCAGGGCTGATATGGATGCACTTGCAATTGCAGAAAATACTTGCAATTTCAAAGAAGAAAAAGTAGTGGTCTCCAAAAACCCTGGCATATCTCACGCCTGTGGCCACGATAGCCACATGACAATTGGCCTTCTTTCAGCAAAAATTTTAAAAGATTTTAAAGATGACCTTGATGGCAAGATTTATTTCATCTTTGAATCAGCCGAAGAGACCGGCGCAGGTATCCACGCTATGGTAGACCATCTTAGGGATAAAAACCTTGATGCAGTCTATGGCAACCACCAAAGTCCGGACCTTGAAGTAGGGAAATTTAAAATCGTAAAAGGCCCATCTCACGCAGGCTGTGTGGGAATCGAATTTGATGTAATTGGAAAGGGCGGTCACGGATCAAGACCTGACAAATTAGTTAACCCACTAATTGCAGCAGCCCACATCGTAACCGGCCTAAATTCTGCTTGGAACAACCAGCTTGATGTAGAAAAGCCAATAACACTTGGAATTGGAGCTATAAATGGCGGGTCTTCACCGAATGTAATTCCTGATAAGGCGACAATCAAAGCAACTTTGAGGTTCTATGACACAGATGTGGCAAAAGATGCCCTAGATCTTGTAAGAAATGTAGCAGAATTTATAGGAAAGGCTCACGGCTGTGAGATTAGTTTTGCAGATTATTTTAAAATCGTGGCAGAGCCGGTATTTAATGATGAAGCCCTTGCTGATTTTGCAAGATCTAGTCTTGAATCAATTTATCCAAATTCTTTAGTAGAAGCAAAAGCGGGCTGGGGTTCAGAGTCATTTTATGGCTACGGCAAGCTTTGCCCAACAATTTTCACCTACTTTGGTATAAGAAATGAAGATAAGGGAATTGCAGCAGGGGCTCACACCGATAAGTTTGACCTTGACGAAGAAGGAATTGAATACGGCCTAGGCCTTGCCCTAAAATTTGCCGTAGATTTTTTGAAAGAGAGTAGCAAATGATAGAATTAAAAAATGTAACAGTAGACTTCGATGGCCTAAAGGCTGTCAATGACGTAAGTCTAACAATAGAGGAACAAGATACCTACGGGATTGTAGGTTTCTCCGGGGCAGGAAAATCTACCCTGGTAAGGACAATCAACCTCCTTCAAAGACCAACTGAAGGAAAAGTCCTAATCGATGGAGAAAATATCCTAGATTTATCAAAGAGAGATTTAAGAGAGAGAAGAAAAAAGATTGGGATGATCTTCCAACATTTCAACCTCCTAAACAACCTCACAGTCCTTGATAATGTAATATTTCCAATAAAAAAGGATAAGAGCCTATCAAAGGAAGAAAAAAGAAAAAAAGCCCTAGGCCTTTTAGAAACGGTAGGTATTAGAGATAAGGCGGACTCCTACCCATCAGAATTATCCGGTGGCCAACAGCAAAGGTGCGCCATAGCAAGGGCCCTGGCATCTGATCCAGAAATCCTTCTTTGCGATGAGGCGACAAGCGCCCTAGATCCAAAGACAACCAAGCAAATCCTAAAACTTCTTAAGGATTTAAACAAAGAGTTAAAGCTAACCATAGTTATAATCACCCACCAAATGGAGGTTGTAAAAGACCTTTGCAACAAGTGTGCGGTCATGCAAGGCGGTAAGGTTGTGGAATACGGTTCAACCCTTGATATATTCTCAAGACCACAAAACAAACTAACCAAGGAATTTGTTGAGACATCCACAAACACAGCTGAAACTATAGAAGAAGTCAAGGCTAATATCGGAATACTTAAAGACGATGAAGTCCTTGGCAAAATTTCCTATCTAGGCCAGTCAACTACAGAACCAATTATCAATGAATTATATGAAAAGTTTAGAGTCAAGACAAATATCCTTGCAGGAAATATCGAATTTATCAACGGAACAGCAGTCGGCAACCTCATTGTCACCCTCAAGGGAGATGATAAAGAGTTAGCACAAGTTAAAGACTATTTAAGAGAAAAAGAAACCGACTTAGAAATATTAGGAGGTAAGGATGGAATTTTTTAGCTATTCCCTATCAATCAAAGACAGGATAATAAGTGACTTTAAAGTCACCCTCTACATGCTATTTGTATCTGCAATCTTTGCAGGGCTTCTCGGCCTAATCATTGGAGTAATAATGGTAGTGACAGATAAGGGAAGGATTTTAGAAAATAAAATTATATATAGTATCCTAGATAAGCTTACAAACTTATTTAGGGCCATTCCTTTCGTAATCCTACTTGCACTTATTGCACCCTTTACAAGGGCAATAATCGGTACAAGAATAGGTGCAACAGCAGCAATTGTCCCACTTACACTTTCGACAGTGCCATTTTTTGCAAGGCAGGTTGAACAAGCTCTAGCAGATGTAGATGCTGGCAAAATCGAAGCGGCAGAAGCTATGGGACTTGGACCAATCGGGATAATCACAAGAGTCTACCTAAGAGAAGGCCTTCCAAGCCTAATCAGAGCCTCATCCATTACCCTTATTTCGCTTTTAGGACTAACTGCAATGGCAGGAACTGTAGGAGCAGGCGGTATAGGAGACCTTGCAATTGCAATGGGTTATCAAAGATATAAGGACGATGTTGTAATTGTATCAGTAGTTTTAATACTTATAGTAGTTTATCTTATCCAAGGTCTTGCAAATTACCTAATAAGAAAGACTAGCCATTAGGAAATAATCTCAATAGAGATTTTTAATAAATGTTGGATTGTTTCAAAAAATATTTAAGGAGAAAAAAATGAAATTAACAAGCAAAATAGCCCTAGCACTAGGCTTAATAGTGACTTTAACAGCATGCGGAAGCGGAAATAACAAGACAGAAGAAACTGTCAAAGAAGAAGCAAAAACAGAAACTAAGGAAACAGGTGAAACAGCAAAATCAACTGACCCAATCCACCTAAAAATAGGTGTAGTTGGTGAATACAACGAGGTTTTAGAAGAAGTTATCAAAAGATACGAAGAAGGCACAGGCAATACTGTAGAACTTGTAAAATTTGCAGACTACAACCAACCAAATGAAGCCTTAGCTTCTGGCGATATCGACCTAAATGCCTTCCAACACTACAAATTCCTAAACGAATACAACGAAGACAGGGGATCTGACCTAATCTCAATCGGAGATACCATGCTTGCACCAATTACCCTTTACTCAAACAAGGTAAAAAGCCTAGAAGAAATTCCAGAAGGGGCAAAAATTGCAATACCAAACGATCCATCAAATGGTTCAAGAGCCCTATTCCTACTTCAAGATGCAGGCCTAATCAAAGTAGAAGGAGAAGCTGGAGAAATAGTAGGACTTGATAAGATACCAGACAATCCTAAACACCTTGAAATTGTGGAAATGGACGCATCACAAACTGCAAGAAGCCTTGACGATGTGGACTGTGCAGTAGTAAACGACACCTTCGCTCTAGATGCAGGACTTGACAGAGACCTTGCAATATATGTAGAAGATCCAAAAAGCGAATCTGTAAAACAATACATCAATATAATAGCAGCAAGAAAAGAAGATGAAAACAACGAAGCCTACAAAGAATTCGTAAAATACTATCAATCAGAAGAAACAAAACAAGACTACGAAACAATCACAAAAGGTGCGTGGATTCCGGCCTGGGATAATTAATCCGACCTGGTGGGACATGTGAGATTTGAAATCAGTGTTTAATAAAATTACACTGAAATTCACTATAGAATATAAAAAAATAGAAAAGAATAATAGAAAAAGAAAAGAATAAGTAAAAAGAGGAAAATCATGAAAAGAATAAGTAAATATATCCTAGCCTTTCTTGCAGTAGCAAGTTTAACCGCTTGCGGGGCTAAAAATGAAGATGCAAAAGTAGAAGATAAAAAAGAAGTTGTAGAAACAAGTGGAGACAAGTTCAAGGATGCTGATGTAATTAAAATCGGTGTAATCGGGGAAAACAACGAAGCTTGGGAAGATGTAGCGAAAAGATATGAAGAAGGAACAGGCAAAAAACTTGAGATAGTGAAATTTTCTGAATACAGGGAACCAAACGAAGCCCTAATTTCAGGGGATATCGACATCAATGCCTTCCAACACAAAAAATTCCTTGAAGACTTTAACGAAGCTTCAGGATCTGACATAGTATCAATCGGAGATACTGCAATTGCTCCACTTGGAATCTATTCATCAAAGCTTAAAAGCCTAGATGAATTAGAAGATGGAGCTAAGGTTACAATCCCAGATGACCCATCAAATGGTGCTAGAGCCCTATTCCTCCTTCAATCAGCAGGCCTAATTGAAGTAGAGGGCAAGGAGGGAGATGCTATTACACCAGCAGATATTACAGCGAATCCTAAAAATCTTGAAATTATCGAGCTTTCTGCTGCGCAAACAGCTAGGAGCCTTGATGACTCTGACATAGCAGTTATAAACTCAGGACTTGCTGTAGATGCTGGTCTTATCCCAACTGAGGATTCAATTTTCCTAGAAGATTATAAAGATCCAGCCAAAGAGATTTATGTAAATATAGTTGCTTGTCTAAAGGAAAATGCTGATAGCGAGACCCTTAAAGACTTAGTTGAAAACTACTACCAAACAGCAGAAACTGCAAAGATTATAGAAGAAGTAACCAAGGGTTCATCTGTACCAGTTTTTGACTATTAAATAGAAAAAAAGTCCTTTTAGACTAAATAATCCATACAAACTCTCCTTTTAAAATGACTGGTCCAACCAATCCAGTCCTTACAAAAAAGTATGGAAAATTTAGCCTCTTAGGGCTCTTTTTTTCTTATAGTAAAATTTCCTTTAAAATAATTATAAATGGCTGATTTTAAAAGGAAAAACCGTACAATAATAGTAAGAAAAGCGAGGAGATATTATGACTACAGTTTATGATTTTAAAGTAAAAAACGATAAGGGAGAAGAAGTTTCTCTTGAAAAATACGAGGGCAAGGTTCTTCTTATAGTTAATACTGCCACAAAATGCGGTTTTACCAAGCAGTACGACGGTCTTGAAGAACTTTATAAAAAATATAAGGATCAAGGTTTTGAAATCCTAGATTTTCCATGCAACCAATTTGGCGGCCAAGCTCCAGGTACAATCGAAGAAATAAATAATTTCTGCGAGCTTAATTTCGGTACAAGCTTTGACCGTTTTGAAAAAATTGATGTCAATGGCGAAGAAGAAGACCCACTTTACACTTTCCTAAAAGATGAGATTCCAGCTAAATCTTCTAAGGATATTAGGTGGAATTTCACCAAATTTTTGATCAATAAAAAAGGTGAGGTTGTAAATAGGTATGATTCTATGAAAAAGCCAGCAAATATTGCAAAAGATATAGAGGCAGAGATTAATGCTTAAGGATAAATTTGTAGACCTTGCCTTTGAGTCTTTGAGATACTATTTTGAAACTGGCAAGTACCTTGATAAGTATGACGAGGATTTTAAAGATAACCACAACGGAGTTTTGGTACAAATTACTAAGGGAGACAGACTAGAAAGGTCTGGCTCAATCTACCCAACCAGATCTAATATCGCCCTTGATATAATCCATGAAACTATCAATCTAGGGA
>CAUPHU010000065.1:0-8451 GCA_963511095.1 uncultured Anaerococcus sp.
AACCCGCCTGTTAATAGCTTACCGTCAGCCCTAAAGGTGTATTCTGATACATTTGAATACATAAACCTGCCTGTATCTGTGCAAAGACCTGTAAATAATAAGGTGCCAATAGTTTCATCCATTGGTAGGTCTAGCCTATCAATTAGTTCATAAACTATCTCGCATGTTGCAGGTGCCTTATCATAAATCATGTTTAGGTCGCAGTTGATTTTGCCGCCAACATGGTGGTCGATTACAAGGGTCTTGTCAGATTTTTTTGCAATTTCTGTAGCATGACCAATCCTGTCAAATTCAGAACAATCAAGGATCATAAATAGGTCGTACTTATCCCTGCTTGCTTCCTTATACTGGTCAAGTTCTGGCAAAAACTTAAGGTAGTCATCAATTGGATCAATTGCTATTACTTCTATGTCTTTGCCATATTTTTCAAGAGAACGCCTAAGAGCAAGTGTTGATCCTAGGTTGTCTCCGTCTGGGTTTACGTGGCTTGCAATGGCGATAGTTTCTGCTTCATCTACCATTTTTATAAATTCATCTAAGTGTTTATTACTGATTCTCTCTAGCTTCATTTGCTTTCTTATCCTTTGCGATTGTTTCTGCTATTAGTTTGTCCATATAGGCCCCACGCTCTATAGATTCGTCAAATTTGAAACGAAATTCTGGCATGGTTCTTAGTCTCATTCTCTCACCAATTAGGATTTTGATATAGCCCTTGGCTTGGTCAAGGGCTTCCATCACATCTTCCTTGTTTTTATCATCTCCAAGGACTGATATATAAACATCTGCATAAGACAGGTCGTTTGTAACTTCCACATCTGTAACTGAGACCATGGCATCCATAGATAATCTTGGGTCATTAAGGTCATTTGCAATTATTTTTGAAATTTCCCTTTTGACTTCAGCAGAAATCCTTGCCGTTCTTTTTTTATTCATCTATAAACTTCTTTCTGTTTCAACCATTTCGTAGGCTTCCATTACATCGCCTACCTTAATGTCGTTGTATCTTTCAAGTCCAATTCCGCCTTCATAGCCTGCTTGTAGCTTTGATGCGTCATCCTTAAATCTCTTCATTGATGAAATGTCACCATCAAAGATAACTACGTTATCTCTTAGGAGTCTGATTTTTGATTTTCTTGTTACAAGGCCGTTTGTTACCATTACACCTGCAATTGTACCAGCTCCTGGTATCTTGAAGGTATCCCTAACTTCTGCCCTACCAAGGACATTTTCCTTAAATTCAGGATCAAGCATACCAACTATAGCCTTTGATACATCTTCGATTGCTTCGTAGATTACGCTATAGGTTCTAATTTCTATATTATTATCTTTGGCTCTTTCTAGGGCACCTTGGGTTGGTCTTACGTTAAAGCCAATTATAATCGCATTTGATGCTTGGGCAAGAAGGACGTCTGATTCTGTGATTCCTCCAACAGCTCCTGCTATTACAGAAACCTTAACTTCTTCGTTAGAAAGTTTTGTAAGTGATGTACTTACTGCATCTACGGTTCCCTTAACATCTGTTTTTACAATTATGTTAAGCTCTTTTAGTTCGCCTTCTTGGATATCTGAATACATATCTTCTAGGTTGGTATTTGCCTTTGCTATTAGTCTTTCTTCACGCTTAAATTCTGCTGCCCTATCTGCGTACTGGCGAGCGATTTTTTCATCTTTTACTGCATAAATCTTATCGCCTGCTTCGGCTACGTCTGATAGACCAAGAATTTGGGCTGGGATTGAAGGACCTGCTTCTTTGATAGCCTTTCCCTTTGAGTCAAACATCGCCCTAATCCTACCTGAAGATGAACCTGTTACAACATAGTCACCGGCATGTAGGGTACCTTTTTGCACTAGAACTGTCGCAACTGGACCTCTTGACTTATCAAGTTGGGCTTCGATTATGATACCAACAGCATCCCTATTTGGATTTGCCTTAAGCTCCTTAACTTCAGCTACAAGTAGGACCATTTCAAGCAGATCTTTTATTCCATTACCTGTGTGGGCAGATACTGGCACCATAATTGTATCTCCGCCCCACTCTTCAGGCACAAGACCATATTCCATAAGACCTTGCATTACTCTATTTTGATCGGCTGTTTCCTTATCCATTTTGTTAATCGCTACAATTATTGGAATGTCAGCTGCCTTTGCGTGGTTAATAGCCTCAACTGTTTGTGGCATAACACCGTCATCAGCTGCTACTACAAGGATTGCAATATCAGTTGATTGAGCTCCTCTCATTCTCATTTCTGTGAAGGCTTCGTGGCCTGGTGTATCTAGGAAAGAAATTTCCTTATCGTTGATATTAACAGTATAAGCACCTATATGTTGGGTTATACCACCGGCTTCGCCTCGTGTTACAGAAGTATTTCTTATAGCGTCTAGTATACTTGTTTTACCGTGGTCTACGTGACCCATAACTGATACAACTGGTGGTCTTTCAACTAAGTTCTCTTCCTTATCTTCGTAGTCTAGGTCGTATGATTGCTCTTCTAGGGCATCATATGCTACTTCTGGGAAGATTTCCTTGCCAAATTCCATAGCGACAAGGTTTGCTGTATCAAAATCTATTTGGTCATTAAGTCCTGCCATTGTGCCAAGACCGATTAGTTTTCCTATTACAGAGTTTGGGCTTTCGCCTAATTTGTCCGCAAATGCTTTTACATTTACAGTTTCTGGTATTTCTATTCTTGAATCTTTATTAGCTTTCATATTCCTCTCTTGCCTATTGCTCTTCTTTGATCTTTTCTTCTTGTTCTTCTTTTTTCTATTCTTCTTAGCTGGTTTTTCTTCTTCGTCTTCATCTTTGAGATTTTTAGGGTCAATCTTCTTTTCCCTTTTATTCTCTTTTTTTGCTTTAGCTTTAGGCTTTTCTACAATTTCTTCGCTAACTTCTTCAGAATCGCTATTAAGTTCTGTAAGGTATTCATTTATAAGTTTACGGTCCTCGCCACCAATCATTGACATATGTGACTTTATACCTAGGTTAAATTCTTCATTTAGGATTTTAATCATTTCCTTTGATTCTAATCCATTTTCTTTTGCTAATTCGTATACTCTTATTTTATTAGCCATCTAATCACCTCATTTTACTTCATAAGCTTCTAACTCCTCATAAATATCATCATCTATTTTCATTTTAAAGGCTTGGTTTAGCTTATTTGATTTGCGAAGGCCCTTTATGCAAGTGTCATCCTTGCACACATAGGCTCCTCTTCCATTTACTTTTCCTGTTTCATCTATTAGGATTCCTTCTTCCTTGTTTTTGACAATCCTAAGAAGGTCCCCCTTATCTTTAAGTTCTCCACACACAATACATTTTCTTTGTGGTATTTTGCGAGTTTTTTTCATTACATTTTTCCTTATCTGAAAGCTATCTCCTAGTCTTGGTCAGATTGATCTGTATCTTCTAAATCATCTTGAGATTCATCTTGTAAATCTTCTTCGATTTCTTCACTAACTTCATCTTCGACTTCATTAGAAGAGCTATTTTCTTCTAAATCTAAATCTTCGCTTACTTCTTTTGTTTCTTCTGAAGCTACTTCTTCGATTTCTTCATTAAGTCCCAAAATTTCATCAATATCTTCCTCGCTTAGGCTTTCATATTCTTCGCTTGACTTAATGTCAATCTTCCAGCCAGTAAGCCTTGCGGCAAGTCTTGCGTTTTGTCCTTCCTTGCCTATGGCAAGTGATAGTTGGTCTTCTTTTACAACTACAAGTGATTGTTTGTTTCTCTCATTGACATAGACTTCAATAATATCTGCTGGAGAAAGGGCATTTGAAATAAATTCTTCTATGTTTTTAGAATAATTTATTATATCAATCTTCTCTCCTTGGAGAGAATCAACTATGGAATTGACTCTTGCACCCTTGTAGCCAATGCAAGCTCCAACAGCATCAATGGTTTCATCGTTTGAAAAGACTGCCATTTTTGTCCTTGAACCTGCTTCTCTGGCGATTGAATATATTTCAATTACTCCATCAGTTATTTCAGGCACTTCTAGCTCAAATAGTCTTGTCACAAGCTTCTCTGAAGACCTAGATAAAACAATTTGTGGGTCCTTGCCAGAATTTCTTACTTCCTTGATTAAAAACTTCATTCTTTCGTTTGGAGTATAAGTTTCTGTTGGGACTTGCTCCTTTATAGGTACAATTCCCTCAATCCTATCAAGGTTGACATAGACATTATATTTATCTACCCTTTGAATCTGACCTGTAATCAGTTCGTTTTCCCTATCTAGATAGTCACCAAAAAGTGATTCTCTTTGGGCATCTCTTATCTTTTGAATTACAATGTTTCTAGCAGTTTGGGCTGCAACCCTGCCGAAGTTTTTAGGCACAAGTTTGATCCTTGCAACATCTCCCACTTCAAGAGCCGCATCAGTTTCTTTGGCATCCTTAAGTGAAATCTCTTTGATATTGTCAGTAACTTCCTCTACCACATCTTTTAGGGCATAGACACCTATTTCCCCTGTTTCGTGGTCAACTACTACGTCCACATTTTCTTGATTGTCATAATTTTTTTGATAACTTTTCACAAGAGCCTTCTCAAGAGCTTCAAGGATTACTTCTTTATCTACATTCTTATCCTTGCAAAGCTCATCGAGGGCTAACATAAAATCTTTATTCATAAACTCCCCCTAGAATACTATCTCTATTTTTATTTCTTTGATATCGTCTTTTGAAATCTCTATTTCTTCATCATTTTCGTTTATAAAAATAATTGAATCTTCCTTGATATCTTTCAAATTAGCTAGGATAAGATCGCCATTTTTAAGCTTAATCTTAAGTAGCTCGTCCTTGTTTCTTATAAGGTCTCTGTCTGTCTTTAGTGGTCTTGAAAGATCTTGAGAGGATACTTCTAGGTAGTAGGAATTTTTGATTAAGTCTAATTCGTCTAGCTTCTGGTCAAGAAATCCGCTTACCCTCTCACAATCATCAATTGTTATACCTTCTTTATTGTAGATATAAAAAATAAGTCTCTTTGCGTCTCTTGGACCTATAAACTCTATATCTACAAGTTCATAGCCCATATTTTCTATATCATTTTCTAGTATATCTTTTAGTTTTTCTATTAAATCCATCTCACATCTCCCATAACATTAAAAAAAAGTGGAATTTCCGCCCCACCTTTACTAGGTTTACTATACTTCCTTATATATAAATATCAATAAGTATCAATGTTTTTATTTGTTAATAAGAATACATCTATTCACTATTTTGCGAATTATATTTCATTTATAACTAATATCATAAAAAGGCTTTCTTTGTTGATATTTAGGAAAAGGCTTGTATTATTTTCTTATTTATTTTATAATGAATATATAATAATAAATAAAGGAGGAAACAATGACACTATTTATTATTGGACTTATAATTTTATTATGTGGAGGCTATTTCTATTCTAAGTATGTCGAAAGTCAACTAGAACCAGATGATAGAGAAACTCCAGCAGTCAAAAAGGCCGACGGCATTGACTTCGTTGTCATGAGTAAGACCAAAAACTGGTTAATTAACTTACTTAACATCGCTGGTACAGGCCCAATTTTAGGACCTATCCAAGGTATCCTATTTGGCCCTATTGCATTTATTGCAATCCCAATCGGTTGTGTAATAGCAGGTGCTGTTCACGACTTTATGACAGGTTTTATCTCAATGAGAAACGGCGGAAGCCAAGTACCAAAACTAGTTGGTAAATACCTAGGTGGCGGAGTTCGTGTATTCTACAACGTAATTATCGCTGTCCTCTTACTACTAACAGGGGTTGTATTTGTTTATACACCTGGGGACTTAATTGCTAAATTCGTTCTAGGAAAAGATCCAGAAGGAACAGTTATTTGGATTATATATGCTGTAATTTTTGCTTACTACATACTATCAACAGTTATGCCTATTGATAAGGTTATAGGAAGAATCTACCCAATCTTTGGTGCCTTCCTAATCATCTCTGCTATAGGAGTACTCATTGGTGTAATATTTAAAGGTAATGCCCACCTAGCATTTGAAGGCCAAGGTCTTCTTGCAGAACATCCAAAGGGACAAAGATTTATCCCAGCATTCTTTATTACAGTTGCATGTGGTATCCTATCAGGCTTCCACGGCTCACAAGTAACCCTTGTTTCAAGAACTGTTAAATCTGAAAAAGAAGCAAGAATGACATTCTACTCTACAATGATAGCTGAAGGTTTTATAGCTATGATTTGGGCAGCAGGCGCTATGGTTCTTTTCTCAACAGGAGAATCTGCTCTAGACACACCAGGAACTATCATGGTTGGTAACATCTCAAAATATTTCATGGGTAATATCGGTGGTCTACTTGCAATCATCGGTGTAATAGCACTTCCTATCACATCAGGCGATACAGCTTTCAGATCTCTAAGACTTATAGTTGCTGAAGAAATGAACATCGACCAAAGACAAGCAGGTAAAAGAGCTGGCCTTGCAGCAGTATTATTTATCCCTGCAGCGGGCATCCTATACTTTGCAAAATCAAATCCAAACGGATTTAACATTCTTTGGAGATACTTCGGATTTACAAACCAATTCGTAGCAATCTTTGCTCTAGGAGTTGCAACAGTTTACTTAATGTATAACAACAAAAATTACCTAATTACATTAATCCCTGGCATCTTCTACTGCTTCATAGTATTCTCATTTATTATAAATGCTGACCCAATTGGATTTAGACAACCTTATACAATTGCTTATCCAATAGCAGCAGTAATTACAATTTGCTATGCAGCATTCATTCTTAGATGCGGAAAGAAAAATAGAGCTAGAATTGAATCAATAATTTTAGATTAATATCAAAAAAGGGTGGCCTAGGCCGCCCTTTTTTAATATAATAAATCTAGGAGGTAGTATGAAATTTTTAATTACTGATAAGGCAAAAGACTTTGCCGATAAGAAAGATATAAAAGAAATTTTTATAAATCCAGACCTTGATAGCAAGGAGACTTGCTGCACAATCGGGACTGTAGACTTCGATGTGTCAACAAAACTTGTTGGAGATAAAAGACATTACAAAAAATTTTCCGATAAGGATATAGATATATATGTAAATCCAAATTTCTTTTCATTTGTAAGTGAGGATATGGAGATTGAAATATCTGCCTTTGGTTTTGGCACCTTAAAAAAGCTTTATATCACAAACGAAATAAACACAATCGAGCGCTAAGATGAAAAACCATTACAAAGAAATAGAAGAATTTAAAGCAAAATATCCTCTTGATGAAAGTCTTAGGAGTAGAATCCCTAATCCTAAATTTCTCTATATGGGAAATGATATCTTTGATAAGGCAATAGCAGCGATCCTAGCTGGTAAAAATATCCTATTAGTAGGAGATAAGTCTACTGGCAAAAATGTCCTTGCAGAAAATCTAGCCTATCTTTTTAATCGCCCTATGTGGAATATTTCCTTCCACGTAAGTGTCGATAGTGGATCTCTAATTGGTGATGATACTCTTAAGTCAGGTAATGTGGTCTTTAGACAAGGACCAATAGCTCTTGCAAGCCTTCATGGAGGTTTTGCAGTCTTAGATGAGATAAATATGGCCAAAAATGAAGCTATGGCTGTTCTACATTCCGTTTTAGACTACAGGAGAAAAATCGATATACCAGGCTACGACCTAATTAATGTCCACCCAGCCACTCGTTTTATAGCAACTATGAACTATGGCTACGAAGGTACAAGAGATTTAAATGAAGCCCTTCTTTCTAGGTTTGTCGTTATAAAAATGCAACAAATAGCAGATAGCGACCTAAGATACCTTATAAAAAGTCAGCACAAAGAATTAAATGATAAAATAATAGAGCAAACTTCTAAATTTTTCGCAGACCTTAAGGTGAAGGCAAGGGCACATGAGATTAGCGAATCCGCACCAGACCTAAGAGGAATTTTTGATGCAATAGATCTTGTAAAAGAAGGCTTAGAATTTAAAGACGCCCTAAACCTATGTTTGGTCAATAAAATTTTTGATGACTACGAGGCTGATTTGATAAAAGACTTAATTAAAGCGAGATTTGAAGATAATATTTACTATAAAGATATGATAAATGAATAAGGATAAGAAAAAAATCAATGAAAACCGCATAGCAAACATCCAGTGGGCCGGAGCATCCGATTATACTCGGGATAATTTTTTAGTCGGCGAAAATATTGACGGCAATCCTGATTTTTATACCAATCTCATAATAGGTCTTGCCATAAAATACCTGAGCTACGAAGAAGTTAAAAATCTCTTCGACAAGTGGGCCCTTAACCTAAGGCGAGATAGGTTTGATATGGCCTTGTTATATATCCTAGAAGACTTTGCCTACAGAAAGGAAGTCAAAGAAAGGCCAGTACTAGAACAATTAAGAAGAGCCTATTCCGAGAAATTCTTATCCGATAAATATGACCTACAAAGGAGGAATCTTGCCATGTCATTACCAGTTATCATCCGCCCGGCAGCC
>CAUPHU010000066.1:0-8419 GCA_963511095.1 uncultured Anaerococcus sp.
CTACTATACCCACCTCGTAAAGGCCGTCTTTTTTTGGATTGTCATCGAAAATATCAAGTTGGTTGACAAGAAACAACTCTTCGTTGTTTAATTTTGCATTTTCAACAGCATTTTTTGAGATAGACCTCGATGAGTCAAAATTTAGCATAGTAGTAGGCATTACCCAGTATCCTCTCAGTGGAATTAAGGGTAAGTTTTCCTCACTTATTTTGTATACTTCCTTCATTTTTCCTCTTTCGTTATAAAAAGGGAAATGACTCGCATTCCCCTTTACATTTATTTCTTCACGTATTTTAATTTACTATGGTCATCGATAGATTCTTTTGTAACAATTACTTCTTTGATCTCGTCCCTGGATGGGATTTCGTACATCACATCAAGGAGAAGATTTTCAATAATTGTCCTAAGTCCCCTAGCACCTGTCTTGTGTTCTATTGCCTTTTTGGCAATCTCCTCAACAGCTTCATCTTCAAAGCTTAATTTTACCTTATCTAGGTCAAATAGCTTTTGATATTGCTTGATTAGAGAGTTTTTAGGCTCTTTTAGGATTTTAACAAGGGCTTCTTCATCAAGGACGTCAAGGCTTACGATGATTGGAACCCTTCCTATAAATTCAGGTATTAGGCCAAACTTTAGTAAGTCTTCGGTGTTTACAAGCGATAGGTCAGTATTTTCTCTTTTGGTAATATCTGCCCCAAAACCAATAGTTTTATCCATCTGTCTTTGGTTAATTATATCGCCAATTCCCTCAAAGGCTCCACCAAGGATGAATAAAATATTTGTTGTATCTACCCTGATATACTCTTGTGAAGGGTGTTTTCTTCCACCTTGTGGTGGCACATTAGCTTCAGTGCCCTCTATAAGTTTTAGAAGGGCTTGCTGAACGCCTTCCCCGCTTACATCACGGGTTATGGATGGGTTTTCGCTTTTTCTAGTAATCTTATCTATCTCATCTACATAGATTATACCAAGTTCTGCCGCTTCTATATCGTAGTCGGCTGCTTGGACTAATTTTAAGATAATATTTTCTACGTCCTCACCCACATATCCTGCTTCGGTAAGGCTTGTAGCATCTGCAATGGCAAATGGAACATTAAGCTTTCTGGCAAGAGTTTGAGCAAGAAGGGTCTTGCCTGATCCTGTAGGTCCAAGCATTAAAATATTTGATTTTTGTAATTCAACATCTGAATCTTCTTCATTGCTGGTAATTCTTTTGTAGTGGTTATAAACTGCCACAGATAGGGTTTTTTTCGCATCTTCTTGGCCTACAACATAATTGTCAAGATAAGCCTTGATGTCTTTTGGCCTTGAAAGTTCAATATCAAAATCAAAGTCATTTGCAAATCCCGCATCTTCTTTTATAATATCTGAGCAAAGCTCTACGCATTCGTTGCATATATAGCCGTCTGCTCCTGCTATTATCCTTTTAACCTGGCTTGCATCTTTCCCACAAAAAGAACATCTTACCGTACTTTTTTCCATATCCGCCATTTTATTTATTACTTTCTATAACTTTATCTATTAGGCCATATTTTAGAGCCTCTTCTGCTGTCATTGCGAAATCTCTGTCAGTATCTCTTTCGATAGTTTCTAGGTCTTTTCCAGTATTTTCTGATAAAATCCTGTTGAGATTGCCTTTAATTTTAAGGATTTGCTCAGCTTGGATAACTATGTCTGATGCTTGACCTTGGGCACCGCCTGATGGTTGGTGGATCATTATGTTGGAGTTTGGTAGGGAAAATCTCTTGCCCTTTGCTCCTGATGATAATAATACAGCTCCCATTGATGCTGCTTGGCCAATACAGATTGTAGATACGTCTGGTTTGATATAATTCATTGTGTCATAAATTGCAAGACCACTTGTCACAACTCCACCTGGAGAGTTGATATAGAAGTGTATATCCTTATTTGGGTCTTCGCTTTCTAGGAAAAGAAGTTGGGCGATTATTATATCGCTTACTTCATCACGGACCTCTCCAGATAGGAAAATTATCCTATCTTTTAGAAGTCTTGAGTATATATCATAGGCTCTTTCGCCTCTGTTTGTTTGTTCAACGACAGTTGGTACTAAATAATTTTTAGCTAACACTTTGTCTCCTTTCAGGGATTTCCCTCTTGGAAACTGCTAGGCTATTAGTCTTCTTTAGAGTTTTCCTCTACAAATTTGTGGTATTCTTCGTGAGGTAGAGCCTTTGCTTTTTCTGCTAGAAGCTCAACAGCCTTTCTTCTCTTGATATTTTCTACTAATGTCTCATCTGAAACATTCTTAGCGAAGATTTCTTTGAATTTCTCAACATCTTCTACACCATAGTTTTTAGCAGTTTCTATTAGTTCGTTTTCCTTTTCTTCGTCAGATACTTCGATATTCTCTTTTAGAGCTACTTCATCGATTACAAGGTTTGCCATAACTCTAGCTTCTGCTTGCTCTCTATATTGTTCACGGATCTGGTTGATATCCATTTTTGTAAGCTCGATATATTGTGTAAGGGTTAGACCCATACCTTGAAGTCTTTGGTCAAGGTTTTGTAGTTCATAGTCGATTTCTCTGTTTACCATACTAGCTGGTGCACTTACCTTAGAAGCTTTTACAAGGGCTTCTACAGCTTGGTTTTCTCTCATGTTTTGAGCATATTGTTTTTTATCGTCAGCTAGTTTTTCTCTTAGGTTATTTCTAAGCTCTTCAAGAGAATCATATTCTGAAATATCTTTTGCAAATTCATCGTCAAGTTCTGGAAGTTGCTTTTCTGTGATAGAATTAATTTCAACAACAAATTTAGCGTCTTTTCCTTGGAATTCTTGAGCTTGGTAATCTTCTGGGAAGGTTACATTTACATCAAATTTATCGCCTACATTGTGGCCAATGATTTGATCTTCAAAGCCTGTGATAAAGGTGTTTGAACCGATTACTAGGTCGTAATCTTCAGCTTTTCCGCCTTCGAATCTTTCTCCGTCAAGATAGCCATCAAAATCGATATTTACTGTGTCATTTTCTTTAACAGATCTATCTGAAACTTCTACTATTCTTGCGTTTTCTTCAAGTTGTCTGTTAAGTTCTGCTTCTATATCTTCGTCAGTAACTTCTTCTGATACTTCTTCAATTACAAGTTCATCATAATTTCCTAGTTCTGGGTGTGGTTTTGTTTCAACTTCTACCTTGAAAGTAATGTCCTTACCTTCTTCGATATCATCAAGGTCAACTGATGGTTGGTCGATTACTTCTAGACCTAATTCTTCTACTGCCTTTTCGTATGGTTCTGGGAATACTATTTGGATAGCATCATCGTAGAAGATTTCTGGACCGTACATTTTTTCAAGAACTCTTCTTGGAACGTGTCCTGGTCTAAAACCATCTATTCTATATCTCTTTTTGTTTCTCTTATATACTGTGTCAGTCGCTTTTTTGAAATCGTCGTAAGCTACGTCAAATTCAAACTTAGCTATATTGTTTTCATGTGATTTTAATTCTGTCATTTCATCCTCCGTTAACTTTCTACTCATTGAAATAATATACTACTCATTAGTCTTGCTATCAAGCTTTTGCCCTAGATTCATTGCAAAATCAAGTAGGCTCTTCCTATCATTTGATAAATCATCCTCAAAAACAGCCCTAAAAAGCTCATCTAGGACGTATCCTATGATTTTTCCCTCGTCAAAACCAATTTCTATGAGGTCCCTGCCATTTATAGCAAGGTCCGCCCTCGATAAAGCCCTATCCTCATTTAAAATCTTATCTAATAATTTCCTTCCATTTTCTATATTAGAAATATCGTCATGGACAGTTGCTAAAATATCTGCTTGCTGAAGGTTAAAAAGCCTTCTTAAAGTGTCTTCTCCAAGTCTTCTTAGAAGCCTTGCTACAGATTTTTCGCTATAAGGATTGGCACAGTCCATATGGCGTCCTATTAGAAAACCTACTTCCTCTATGGTTTTCTTTGGATATTTTAATGCCTTTAACCTTTTTTGCGCTAAATCTTCTGAAATCTTTTGGTGGCCAAAAAATCTGCCGTGGCCATTTTCATCAAGGAAAAATGTATCAGGTTTTCCTGTGTCGTGAAATAAGGCAGCAAGTCTTGTTGGCAAATCTTTTGGCACATTTTCTAAGACCTTCATTGTGTGTTCAAAACAATCTAAATTATGGTGGGGAGATTGTTGATCAAAACCAATCATCCTCGCCACTTCTGGAAGGATTTTGTCAAGCAAATCAAGTTCTGCCAAAAGTCTAATTCCTCTAGCGGGATTATCTGAAAGCAAAATCTTATCAAGCTCCGCCCTCTGCCTTTCGGCAGAAATATAGGCAAGGTTTGAAGAATTTTTCTTAATTGCCTTTCTCAAATCTTCATCGATTTCAAAATTTAAAGTAGTAGCAAATCTAACAGCTCTCAGGGCCCTTAGGTAATCTTCTTCTATTCTTTCTTCTGAATTTCCAACTGCCCTAATAATCTTTTTTGAAATATCACTCTTTCCGTCAAAGGGATCTATAATTTCATCATTTCTAAGAGCAATAGCATTTATGGTAAAATCTCGTCTTTTAAGGTCATCGCAAATTGAATCTGAAAAAGTAATTTCATCTGGCCTTCTTTTGTCCTTATACTTTCCATCAGCCCTAAAGGTTGTAATTTCGTATTCATTGCCATCAGCAATTAATTTCATTGTTCCAAAAGCTCTTCCCACTTCGATTATTTTATAATCCTTAAAAACTTCCTTAATCTCATCAGGCCTTGCCTTTGTTGCAATATCAATATCAGAAGATAATCTTCCCATGAGCTTATCTCTTACAAAGCCTCCTACCAAATAGGACCCATAGCCATAATCTTCTAGTCTTTGTAAAACTTCCTTACTATTCATCTTCACCTGTACTATCCCTGGTTGCCTTTGGGATTCTTTGGACTTCTATCTTGTAAGTTACGGTGTCGTCTCCATCATAGACCTTAACTCCTTCTGGCAAATCAAGTTTGACTTCACCTGATTTTAAACTTCTAATATTGCCTGCGATTAGAGTTTGAGTTGGAATTGATTCTATATCCCTAATCAGCTGACCTGGGCCTTTGATTACAATCGTATCTGGAGAAACTGCCCTCATGGTTTCCATGAAACCTGCTGCTACATCACCTCTGACCCTAAGCTCTACCTTAACCTTTTTTGTTTCAAAAACTAGGAAAGATAAATTTACATCCTTAAAATCAAGAGTCGCACCCTCAACATCCTTGCCCTCCTTATCGAGGACTTTGAGATTTACGTTGTGGATTTTTCCATCCAAATATTCCGGATCATCTATACGAGCCTCTATCCTGTCAACTTGGTTGATAACAGATTCTGGCCCTTTAATTTTTATTTCCTTTGGTGTTTGTTCATTTACTTCAACAATCCTACCATCCTTCAACTTATCGTTAATGACAATGTTTACAGGCATAGTCTTTTCGATAATTCTTTGGATATTTAGGTTAATCTTTTCCGGATCAACGTAGTCTACATAGATCCCTGTAGGGGTATCAACCTTGACATCTACAGACTTAATCCCCTCTTTTGCATCGCTAACATTTATAGAAGCCTGAATATCATCTGGCTTTAGACTTAGGATATTATTCCTAGAACCTGTTAGTTTTACATTCACAGAGTTAATATCATCCTTACTCACAATGGTATAGCCCCTATCTTCGAGCTTATCTTGGTTTTGGATAATAATAGGAATCCCCCTAAAAGTCCTGTTAGTTGATGGGTTAGTAGAACTTGTGACATAGGTCCACATAAAAATCGCTACAATAATTGACAGGATAATAAGCTGCTTATCGCCCTTTATTTTGTATTTTTTAATTTTATCAATAAATTTACTCATCTTCTTTCCTCTTTTCTGTAAGCTCGTTTCTTAGCCTAATTCTTAGAGAATCTTCATCAAAATACCTATTGATAAGGCCATTTTCAGCTATAGAAATATTTCCAGTCTCCTCTGAAACAATAATTACAACAGCATCAGACTTTTCAGAAATACCAATCGCAGCCCTATGCCTTGTACCAAGCTCTTTTGCAATAGTATTAGAAGATGAGAGTGGCAAATAGCAAGCCGCTGCAGCTATAGTATTTTCCCTAATAATAACCGCCCCGTCGTGAAGAGGAGTATTTGGAATAAAAATATTAATCAAAAGTTCACTAGAAATATCAGCATTTAAACTTGTTCCTGACTCAATAATATCAGAAAGACCGACCTTTCTTTCTAGAACCACAAGGGCACCGATTTTTTGTCTAGAAAGCGAACTCATAGCAAGGACAAGCTCATTTATAGAATCCTCATCCCTCTTATTCCTATCTGTAGAAAAAATTGACCTACCCCTACCGATTCTCTCAAGCCCAGTCCTAAGCTCTGGCTGAAATACAACGATAATAAAAACTAAAGATACAGTCAAAAACTGGTTCATAACCCAAGAAACAGTATTGATGTTAAGCATATCTGCAATAGCTGCAAAAATCAAAACAAAAATAAGCCCCTTCAAAACCTGCTCAGCCCTGGTGTTTTTAAGTATGGAAAAAAGCTTGTAAACAACATAGGCAATAATCGCAATATCTACAATATCTGTAACCCTAATAAGCATAAGGCTTGTAATAAAATTATCTAAAAATTTCATATCTATCCCTTCAAAAGATTTATTTCTATATAATATAATACTGTTTTATAGTCAGTTTTAACAGGCTATTTTTAGTCTTCAAACAAAAAGAGCCTGTAGAAATAATAGGCTCTAATAATCTTTAGATTTTATACGATTTTGGCTTTGATATTGTTTTCTAATCGCCCAAGTATTTTACATAAATCTGGCAAGGGTTCCGTTCGTCCCATAGGTCTGGGAAGACTTCTAGTTTTTTGTAGCCCATAGCCTGGTAGAAGCTATTGGTTGCGTCGTATTCTTCGTAGTGGCCGGTTTCTACTGTTTTGACCTGGGAGTAGGTATAGCCTAGTTTTCTGGCCAAGTTTTCATAGGCCTCGTTTAATTTTTCTCCTGCGCTCTTGCGGTGGAACTTTTTCTTAATTCCCATTACAAATATTTCTGCACAATCAGCGCTTGTTTCATTTAATACTATAAAACCTATTGGTTCTTGTCTTAAAAAACAAACTAGAAATGGCTTATCTTGTGAGTCTGTGATGTATTCTTCGGTGCTTTCAGGCATGCCAAACCATTCTGACAGGTCATTTAGGATTTCTCTTGAGATTTTTTCTTTCTCTTTTTTATCTTCTACTTCTTTTATTATAAATTCCATTTTTTCTCCTTTTAGAAAATAATTCCCATTTGAATATTTTTTAATCAGTCTTATCAGCAGAATATTTTTCTAAGAAGTCTTTTACTATTTTCTTATAGCCACCCCTATCTTCGTATGCAAATGTGGCGTGTTTGTAGCCATCAATTGTGATTCGTTCTTTTTTGCTATCTTTTTTTGCCTTATACAAATCTTCTGCCATATATGGTGGAGTGAGTGTATCCGCATTTGAATTTGTAATTAGGGTTGGGATGATGATGTTTTTCATGTAGGTTGTCCCGTCCATGTCAGCGAAGTTGTAGCCAAGCTTTAGCTTTGAATACCAATCTCCCATCCTTACTAGGTAATCTAAGGGGATCCCTTGTTCTTTTGCAATATCTCTCATTTCATCTTCTATCATCGTCAAGCTATTTGATACAGGGCTTTCTAGGATGAGGTAGTCTATGTTTGAAGAATCTTTTCCTGCTGCTATTAGGCTTGTGAGGGCTCCCATGGATTCTCCCCAAAGAACGACCTTGCCATCTGGGTATTTTTCTTTTATATTGTCTATAACTGCCCTGGCATCATTGGCTTCTAAAACGCCAAAGGTGTTGTAATCTGCCGAATTTTCTCCAGAATTTCTCTGATCGTAGGCAAGCACGTCATAGCCTAGGTCTAGGAAAGTTTTCATAATCGGTGCTACAGTTTCTTTTGTACCGCCCATGCCGTGGACTAGGACAGCAATATTTTTGTTTCCGGCCTTTTTTGCAAAAATTGCAGGAATCTTGTGGTCTAAATCTTGATTTTCTATATCAATTTTTTCTAGCTTGTAGTTTTTAACCAAATTGTCATAGTCTTTCTTAAATTCTTGAGAATTTCTTATGGTTTCTTCTCTGCTTACCGCATTTGTATAGCCATCAAAAACTGCCTTACCTATAAAGATTGAAATCCCGATTGCTCCTATAATTATTAAGATAAATAGGCCTAGGATGATATTTCTTCCGACTTTTTTCATAAAATCCTCCAGCAAATTTTTTAAAGTATTTTGCTATTCTTCCCTTTATTATAGCACACATTTGTCAAATCTATGTAAAATAAAGATAAAAAAAGAACCCCCGAAGGGATTCTTTGAGAATATATTTTGGTTCTATAATAAATCGTGTTGGTAGAAGTAAATGATACTTCTGTCATCACGATT
>CAUPHU010000067.1:0-8326 GCA_963511095.1 uncultured Anaerococcus sp.
ATAATCATCAGCTGTAATAGGCTCGCCATCTGACCATTTCAAATCTTTTTTGATGGTATATTTAGTAGTCATAGACCCATCTTCATTCTTGATTACTTCAGGATCCTTTTCAAGGGCTGCAGTATTTGTTTGAAACTCGCCATATTCGTCAATTACATAGCAAGCATAGCCATTGTTTCCTTCAATACCCATAAATCTTCTAGCGTTTACATCATTGGCATCATTATTGTAGCCTTGGATAAAGTCCCCATTAATAGTGCCAACACCTAAAACGACGGTGTCATCAGCTGTTTGCTTTTCAAAATCATCAAGATTTTCTTCTTGCCCTTCTTGTAAAGCTTGGTTGCTTTCCTCTTGTCCGCTTGTTTCCTCTCCCTTATCCGCTGTAGAATCCGTATTAGATCCACAAGCCGAAAGGCTTAGGGCTAAAGCCAAAGCCATTAGGGATGAATAAAGTTTTTTGTTTTTCATACTAACCTTCCTTTTTTTCTATGTATATTTTATAAAATATTTTCAACTCTACCCCCATTATTCATCCCAGTCAAAGATTTTTGTATATATATTAATTTCCTTTTTTCATTTTAATTGATTTCTAGGTTCGGCAATATCAGGCTAAAGGACTTTGTATCCTCAATTTTTTCTTTTCCTAAAGCGTAATTATTCATAAATTATTCGCAAATTATTCGCATTATCATCATAAGGAAATAAAAGCCGAATCCAAGAAAATCCAGACGATTTTAGCATATAAAAATATAATAAAATTAAGATTCTACTCATCTATTAATAAATGATTTCTAATCAAGGAAGCCGTAAAGAAAATCGCACTGTCTGAGCGATAGCGAGTTTGCGATTTTTAGGCGACCGACGATTAGAAATATGTTGGGACATACAAAAACAAATACAAAGCCATTCTCCCCTACAAACAAAGATTTCCAAAGGAAATCTACTGCTCATGCCCTCCGCCATAGGAGTCGCCCGGGGGTGTAACGGAAAGAGGGCCTGGGAGAACCCGATGACGGGGGCATGCGAAAAGCCCCCTTGGGGTTCTCCCAGAAACGAAGATTCAACTGTAAGTAGAATAAAAATCTATAAGATAATATCAAATCAAATAGAAAAATAAATAATTTATCTAGGATAAAAAAACCAGGCTGATTTCTCAACCCGGTTATAAATATCTTAAGCTTTAACTCCTTCTTGCAAAGCTTCTTTAGAAGCTTTAGACCCAGTCACATTCCTAAAACACAATCTATCGTTTTGAACGTAAACCCTAATAGTCATATCCTTATCCAATTTATTATCAAGAATATCCTCTGCAAGCCTATCGTCGATCATCTTTGTGATATGGCGTTCTAGTGGTCTTGCTCCGTACTCACTGTTGAAGCCTTCTTCAGCAAGTTTTTTAATGACTTTTTCGTCATACAGGATATTTATGCCAATTTCAGCAAGTCTTTCCTGAGTTTTTTCAAGCATTAGACCTGTAATTTCCCTGATGTCGGCTTCTTTTAGGGAATTAAACATTATTACTTCATCTAGCCTATTTAAAAACTCTGGTGCAAAGGAATCCTTAATTGCTTGGTTAATTATTTCCTTATTCCTAGCATCATCCGCTTCTTCCTTATCTTCTGCTAAGTCAAAACCGATTGATGTTGCCCTAGCAAGGCTTGATACACCCACATTTGAGGTCATGATTATGACTGTGTTTTTAAAGTCTATTGTCCTTCCTTGGCCGTCTGTGAGCCTACCGTCATCTAGGATTTGAAGGAGAAGGTTGAAGACATCCGGATGGGCCTTTTCGATTTCGTCAAAAAGGATTACCGAATAAGGGTTGGTCCTCACAGCTTCAGTCAGCTGACCGCCTTCTTCATAGCCCACATAGCCTGGAGGAGATCCTACCAAACGGCTTACGGCAAATTTCTCCATATACTCACTCATGTCAATCCTTATTAGCCTATCTTCAGAGCCTGAAATCACTTCTGCGAGGGATTTGGCAAGGTAGGTCTTACCCACACCTGTTGGCCCTACAAAGATAAAGGAACCTATTGGTTTTCTCGGATCCTTAAGTCCTACCCTAGCTCTTTTTATGGCACGGGCAACAGAATCTATGGCATCTTTTTGGCCAATGACTGTGCCGGCAAGATCTTCATCAAGATTTGCATACTTGGCCTTTTCGTCCTCTGTAAGTTTTTCTACTGGGACTTTTGACCATGAAGAAACTATATTTGCTATATCATCATAGGAAATTTTTAGGTCAAAATCTTCGTTTTCTCTATCTTTTTCATTTTCTAGGTCGAATTTCTTTTGGTTTATAATATCACGTAGCTTCGCTGCCTTTTCAAAATCTTGGTCGAGGACAGCCTGGTCTTTTTCTGCTTTTAATTTCTCGATTATATCTTCTGCCTTATCTTGGCCTTCATCCGAATCATCCTCAAAAGCTGATATCCTAATCTTTGATGAAGCTTCGTCAATTAGGTCGATTGCCTTATCTGGCAGAAACCTATCTGTGATATACCTATCAGAAAGCTCAACTGCCGCATCCACAGCTTCGTCTGTGATTTTGACATTGTGGTGGTCTTCGTACATTGCTCTTAGTCCCCTGATGATTTCTTTTGAATCTTCTATGCTTGGCTCATCTACCATGACCTCCTGCATACGACGGGCAAGGGCAGAGTCCTTTTCTACATGCTTTCTGTATTCTTCAATGGTTGTAGCCCCGATTATTTGTATATCGCCTTTGGCAAGGATTGGCTTTAGGATATTGGCCGCATCCATAGATCCTTCCGCAGCCCCAGCTCCAAGTACCATGTGAAACTCATCTATAAATAAAATCAAATCATCACGGCTTGCCGCTTCTTCAAAGAGTTTCTTAAGCCTATCTTCAAAATCACCCCTATATTTTGTGCCAGCAATCATTGATGCCAAATCTAGGCTCATAATGGTCTTATTTTTCATTATTTTAGGGAGATTTCCACCTATAATCTCTGCCGCAAGGCCTTCTGCGATGGCAGTTTTGCCCACACCAGGATCTCCAATTAGGATTGGATTATTTTTTGTCCTTCTCATTAAGATTTGGATAATCCTTGTAATCTCATCTTCCCTACCAATTACTGGGTCAATCTTGCCAGCTTTTGCCATTTCATTGAGGTTTGTACAAAACTTTGTAATATTTTCGCTAAATTTAGAATTTGACTTTCCCTCTTTCTTCCCGGCCTTGGCAAGGGTTAGGAGTTGCTTTTTGATTGTTTCTTTTTCAACCCCTGACAAAAGAAACATTATATTGGTAAATGAATCTTCATCATTTAGGATGGCAAGAAGAACATCTTCTTCACTTGTAGCAAGAGCACGCCTGTTGTTAGCATAAAACCTTGCTGTTTCAAGAGTTTGCCTTACTTTTTTGCTGTATTCTGTGGCAGGTCTTACTGCTGTGCCCCTGCCAATATTATTTATGACTATTGACCTTAGAAGCTCGTAGTTTGCACCCGCAGCTTCCAGGGCCTTTGTCGCATTTGACCCAGTTTTCATAAGGGCAAGGAGCAAGTGCTCTGTGCCTATATAGTCATGGTTTAGACTATAAGACTCACGCCTGACCTGTTGGGTCAGTTTGTTTAATCTATTGTTTTCCATGGCTTTCCCCCATATACTTCATCAAAAACTCATATCGGTCTTTGGAAAAATTTTCCCCGTAGATATGAGAATTAAGTTTTTCTATCAAATAGTCTAGATCGTCTGCTGACAAGACCACATCGTAGCCTAAAATTTGGTATTTTTTTAGGGCGTAGATTGCCTTCATCATCTTATCCAAGCTCTTAATAAGACCTGTCTCTAGACTTTTTTCTATAAGATCTATTTCTTCTTCAATTTCCTTATCATCAATATTATTTAGGATTTTATAATCTCGCCTAAATCTTCTCTCGTTTTTAACTAGGACTTCTAGGTCTTTTTCAATCTTTCTAAGATAGGCTAGCGGATCTTCTCTGTAGTTGCCATAATTTTTCAAAAGGTAAAGGTCATCTGCATAGGACTTAAGGCCCTGAGGAATAAATTTCCTTGGGTAAATCCCTGCATAAATCATGGCCTGCTCAAAACCTTGGTAGGTTTTTGGATTATCAATTAAGCCAAAGAGGAAGGTTTTGATCCAGACTTCAAGGCCCGTCCCAGTATTTCTACCAGCACTTGTTAGATAGCCATATTCTTGGGAAAAGGCAAAGTCCACATGCTTATCCATGACCCTTTCAATCTCCACTGCCTTTTTGTAGGCAGAAGCTAGGTCGAGATTAAAATTAGAAATATTTATGGAAAGGTGGTCCCTATCGTTGATAACAAGGGTCGTATCCCCCTCAAAAACTAGGCCAATCTGGCTAAGATTATTTTTAGCATCAGGACTTAAGACCATATCATCGATTAACCTATCAATTGTCCCATCATCAAGGTCTGATAGAAGAACTAACCTATCCTCAAAAATATTCCTAAAAATATCCATAATCACAAGGCTCTCGTCATAGGTCATAGTTGTTGGAAAATCATAGCCTTTGACATTGCGCCTTATGGATAAATTTGATGAAAGGATTATATCCTTTGTAAAATCCATCAATTTTTCACCTGCATATTAAGTTTATCTATCTGATCTCTCAAATCTGCCGCAAGCTCGTAATCTTCTGTAGCCACAGATTCGTTGAGCCTTTGGCTTAAGATTTTTATTTCATCAGCTACAGCCTTAAACTTCCTTTCGGCCCTTGGATAAGTGCCCTTGTACTCGCTAAGGTTGTTATAAGTCTTAAGAACCTTATCAGTTAGGCTCTTATCAAGCTTGTAGCAATGGCTACAGCCAAATTTGCCCTGCCTTATATTTGATTCCAAATTGCCACAATATGGGCAAGATTTCTCGTCAATATTTAGGATATATTCCACATCCTTATTGGCATTATTGTATTTATATTCATAAAATCCATCAATCACTTCTTCAAGGCTTGGGATGAATTTTTGTAATAATCCTTCCAAGTCCTTTGGATTAAAGGAAATATTTTCAGCCTTCATCTCTCTAGGATCTGCTCCTTCAGGTATATTCGAATATTCTTTCATACAATCAGGGCAAAGATGGATATTGTGGCTATTTCCATTAAAAATCACCTTTAGGCTTACACTGGCTTCCTTGCCGCATTTATCACATTTCATACTAACTCCTTGCCAAAATACTAAGTAGAATACTTCTGACTACAGAACTTCTCACAGTGTTCCTGCCCTTAGCCTCTATATCTGCCAAGGTCTTATCGCTCGCTGTATATTTAGCCATCAAATATTCATTCCTATCAAAATAATCTCTCTCAAAAAGGTCTCTAAAAAGATTATTTGCAGCTGACTCACTCATATTCTTATCTAAATTCCTAAGTAAATAGGAAATATAATCATCTTCTTCGACAATGGTAATAATTTTGATAAAGCCATTGCCGCCACGTTTGCTCTCGATAAGATAGCCATTGTAAGGCGTAAATCTTGTCGAAAGAACGTAGTTGATTTGGCTTGGCGAACAATCAAACTGGCTCGCCAATTCGTTCCTACCAATCTCCAAAGCCCCATCAACGCTATCTTCTAGCATGAGCTTCAGAAACCTTTCTATTTGATTTGTTAAACCTGCCATAATCCACCTTTTCTTTCTATTTTATAATCAAAAATCGTCAATTTTCTGACTATCTCTGACCATTATCTGTAAAATATAAGGAAGTAAGACTTCCTAATTAAACTATACTATTTTACTCGGGATTTACAAAATATTTTTCCTAGAAGAAAAGTGCCAGGCCAAAGCCAAAGGCACTTAATTTTGATTTGAAATTCTAGTCTCTGTTATTTCTATTACCGAAAAGCAAAAACAATCTCAATAATTGAAGGGCTGTAGCCAGAGTTGCCGCCACATAAGTAAGGGCAGCTGACCTAAGCATATCCTTTGCTCCCGGAATCTCACTTTCATCAAGGATTCGAGTCCTCTCAAGGGCCACAATCGCACGCCTTGAAGCATCAAACTCTACAGGCAGAGTTACAATCTGGAATAAAAGTGTGAGAGAAAATAGGGCAAGACCCACAGTAATAAGTTTTTGCTGAGACAAAAACACACCGGCAAGCAATATTGGAAAAGACAATTTAGATCCAAAATTCACCGCAGGCACCATATATGACTTGACCCTAAGAGGCACATAACCTTCTTTAAACTGGATGACGTGGCCAATCTCGTGAAGAGCCACAGCCAGCGATGCAATCGAGCTATCCTTAAACGAAGTATCAGAAAGAGCCACTTCCTTAGTCACGGGATTAAAATAATCCGACAAAGACCCACTCACCCTCTTAATAGAAATATCATTGTAATTATTGTAGTCAAGCACCATCTGAGCAGCCTGGCCACCAGTGATACCCCTCTTAGACCTGATTTTTTTATACTTATTAAACTTAGATGTAATATTAGCCTGGGCAAGCATTGAAATTACAAGACCAATCAAGACTAAAAAATATGTCTTATCAAAATATAATCCATATGGATACATAATATTCCTCTTTTCTACTTTCAAAAAATAATATTTTAATCGCATTTATAAATTGCTATTTTTATTTATTATATCGAAATTTTTATAAAAGTCAAAGATGGTTAGACTTTTATCCGAGATAAATTATCTTTTTTTCTTATCCAAGATAAGTTATTCTTTCTTAATAAAATCTAACTCCCACAGCGCCGTCCCTGAAGCCCTATCCCCGTTTTTGAAAAAAAACGGATGGAAGGACTGATGCAGAGGCAGACAAATAGTTTACCTCGAGCGTAGTCGAGAGGAGGGACCTTATGAATATAGGACCAGAATATTCGAAGAAATTATCTTTTTCTTCTTATCCAAGATAAGTTATTTTTATATTTTAAATTATTATATTTACTATCAAATCTTCGTAATTTTGTAAATCAATAAATTATTCTACTTACAGTTGAATCTCCGTTCATAAGGAGGGGCGTAGGGGGCTTTCCGCATGCCCCCTCATGCCCCTCCTTAAAATCCACCCCATTACACCCCCGGGGCGGCTCCTTAGCGGAGTGCAGATAAGGTTGCTTGCTTTCAGCAAGCTTTTATTTATAGAGGTGATAACCTTGTTTAAGTTACCTGTTATTCTAACAGATTTCTAATCTCCGGTCACCTAAAAATCGCAAACTCGGCTTTGCCTCAAACAGTGCGATTTTTTAAACGGTGACCTTGATTAGAAATCATTACCTGATAAATAACAGAATTAATCTCGAGGTATGAGTGCTACTAGGCTCGTTTGGCTTTGCCAAACTTTGCATTTATGGGTTTTATTTTTTATTTTTAATAAAAGCTAAATGAAGTTTGACTGTTTATATTTGATATAAGTATCAAAAGAAAGGTCAGATTTTTTTATAAATTTATCCCTAAGTCTTGTGGCTAGGGGGTCTGTGTTGTCGGATTCGAAGTAGATTTCTTGGTGGTTTTTAAATAAATATATTAATAAGTCATTTATAAATTCATCTGCAAGATTTTCCTCAAAGCCTACTATGTAGGCGATTTCTTCGTTTTCTAGGAAGGCTGCCATTAGGATTTGTCCTTCTTTTTCATAATAAAAGGCTTTTTCAGGGAGATTTTTTTCGAATTCTTCAAGGCCAACTGTCAAAGGGCTTACATCTTCGTGGGTCTTTTTATAGTATTTAAAAAGTAAGTCAATTGCCTTTTTAAAGGTAAGCTCTCCCTTACTTGTTAGCTTTGTTTCAAGTCTTGGAGTCACTAGGGGATTTTTCAAATCTTTCCTTGTCGCTTCTACTTCATAGCACTTTCTTTTGAGGATAAAACCTGCCCTTTTTATAAAGTCAATTAGGTCTAGCTGATCGGAATAGACTCCTATCTGCAAGGGTCTTTCCTCGACCAAATCCTCTAAATCATCCAATTTTACCTTCCTTATATCATTTATTTTTATGTATGTATGATTGTTGTGAAATTTATTAGTAAATGTTTCCATAATTAACCTCCTATACTTATAGCCAATTTTTTCACTAGGTGAGTCTAGTATTCCAGGAATATTAGTTTTTGATTTTTATTTTAAATTATTTTAATATTATGATTTTCTGTTCTATTTTCTATTTTTCTTTATAATTTTGTAGATTAGAATTTTATTCTACTTACAGTTGTATCTCCGTAAATATGGAGGGGCGTAGGGGGCTTTCCGCATGCCCCCTCATGCCCCTCCAAACCTCCCCATTACACCCCAGGGGCGGCTCCTTGAGCGGAGTGCGGAAGCTGTTGCTTGCATTCTGCAAGCTTTTATTGGTAGGGGTGATAACCTTGTTTAAGTT
>CAUPHU010000068.1:0-8280 GCA_963511095.1 uncultured Anaerococcus sp.
TTCCTACTATGCGGTAAGGGCTAAGGACGGCAAATATTTAGGAGTTTTGGAAACGCTCCAAGACCTAAGTTTTAATAAAGATTTTCTAAATAAATAAAAATTAATAAGCCGACTAGGATTTTAGTCGGTTTTTGCGTGCAAATTTATAATTTATGATATAATAATAACAAGACTAGATATTTATCCAGAAAAATAAAGGAGGAAATATATGATTTGTAAAAATTGTGGCCATGAAAACCAAGACGGGGCCAAAGTTTGTGAGTCTTGCGGCCAAAGTTTAGAAGCTGATAATAATATAAAAAATGAAAAAATAAAAATATCTAAAGAAGATAGCAGAAAACGTACCGAAAGACAAAGGAAAAGATCTAAGGACAGAGACCTTATGACCTATGGCATGATTATAGGATCCGTAATGGCCTTTGCTGTAATCTTTATAGTCCTATCTTACTTCTTTAAACTTGGAGCAGATAGGGAAATGGCAAGCAAAAACCAAATAGAAAGTGGCCTTCAACAAGACACAGAACTATACGAAAAAGCCATAAAAACAAGCGAGGAAAATATAGCAAAAAAAGACTATAAAAAAGCAATTAAAATCCTAGATGCCATACCAGAAGAAGCTGGTGATTATTACAAACAAGGCCAAGAAAAACTTGTTGATATTGAAAATTTAGTAATAGAAGACATCAAGGAAGCTGTTAGGAATAAAGATTACAAAGAAGCAAGAAACCTTGCAACAACCTACAAAGACCTTCTACCAGAATCTGATAAGCTTCGTAAAGTTGATGAAAAACTTAAGGCAAACAACAAAGACTTAGACAAACTAGCAGAAGAAGATTCAGAAAAAGAAGATAAAAAGAAAACAGAAAAAGAAACTGAACCAGAAGAAGACACAGCAAACAAAGCAGAAAGTGAAGGCGAAAAAGATAAGCTAGACGGCAAAGATGCAAGGGCAAATAGACGAGCTCTTTCAGAAAAATATGATCTAGAAATGCTAAGAAGAACAAATTCTTATGGTCAAAATGGAAACCCAGCCTACACAGACATTTACCAAGAATCAGACTTCCTAAACAAAAATCTAAAAATCGACGCCCACATGGGAGAAGTCAGAACAGAACCAAACCTAAACTCAGGAGTGGCAGGATATGTCAACGATGGTGATATGGTCAAATGTGAAGAGGTCTTTAACGACGGCGGCAGGTATTGGCTAAAAATCGAAAACGGCTGGATATCTTCAAAACTAATTACAGGTGAATTTAGAGACTAAAATGAAAAGCTCAGCGTGATGGCTGGGCTTTTTGGGTTAAATTTATTTTTTACTTTGCTGAATAAATTTAGGAGCTAATAAAATTTATAGGCCTCAAATCAAAATCTGCCAGTTGAAAACATCAAAATCTGCTAGTTGAAATGTTTAAATAATGCTTGTTATGTTGTATAATCTAACTAGGAGGATGACTATGAAAGAATATTTACCTAGGCTAGTGGATGACCTGCTTATAGAAGAATTAGAAGCTTTTGGAGCAGTTCTTATAACCGGGCCAAAATGGTGTGGAAAAACAACGACAGGACTTAATCAGGCTAATAGCACAATATTTCTCCAGAATCCTGATGAAAGAGAACAAAACCTAAGACTTGCAGATATCAAACCGTCTTTATTATTAGAAGGTGAAAATCCTAGATTAATTGATGAATGGCAAGATGCACCACAACTTTGGGACGCTGTTAGGTTTAGCGTAGACCAAAGAGGAGAAACAGGATTATATATACTTACGGGCTCAACTACTGTTGATGAATCTTTGATCGCTCATTCCGGAACAGGAAGAATTTCAAGATTAAAGATGAGGACAATGAGTCTTTTTGAGAGTGGTGATTCTAATGGAGAGGTCAGCATATCTGAATTGTTAGTAGGTAAAGACATAGCGAGTCAATCGAATTACAGTATAGAAGATATAGCAGAATTAATTGTTGGTGGTGGGTGGCCAGCATCAGTTAAAAAATCTCTAAATGTCAAGCAAAGGCAGGTAGCTGGTTACTGTAATTCTATTATAAATACAGAAATCTCTACAGCAGATGGAATTAACCGCGATAGTGAAAAAGTCTATCAAGTACTAAGATCTTACTCTCGACATATTTCAACTCAAGCTACTATTCAAACCATAACTAGTGATGTCACTAAAAATTTTGATTCAATAAATAGAAATACTGTAGGCGAATATTTAGAAGCTCTAAGAAAAATATTTGTTGTTGAAGACTTGAAGTCTTGGAGTCCGAAATTAAGATCGAAGACAATTATATCTCAAAGTCCAACAAGACATTTTGTAGACCCTGCTATCGCAGCATATTTTCTTGATGCAAATCCAAAAGATTTATTGAATGACTTAGAAACAATGGGCTTATTATTCGAATCCTTAGTCATTAGAGATTTAAGAATCTATACTGAAAATATAGGTGGAAGAGTATACCATTATAGAGACCATAGTGGCCAAGAAGCTGATGCAATATTACATTTTAAGGGCGGTAATTGGGCAGCTATAGAAGTGAAACTAGGAAATAAAGCCATTGATGAGGGTGCGGAGAGTCTTAAAAGGCTTGCAAATAAAATCGATCAAGAGGCGATGAATAAACCATCATTTTTAGCTGTCATCACCGGGACAGGATATGCATACAAAAGAGAAGATGGAGTTTATGTTATACCGATCGGATGCTTAAGAAATTAGTTTGGGAATCTGTATACTAGAATAAAATTAAAATTAATTTGTATAGGAAAGTAGAAAAAATTTGAATGGCGGTATATCATAAAAGTTAACAACGGGAGAATTTAGAGACTAAAACGAAAAGCTCAGCGTGATGGCTGGGCTTTTTGAATTTTAGAATGCTAAGAAAATATTACATAACATATTAGTTTTAAATATATAACACTTTCTCCTTATCTAAAAAAGCCCACTCCGTGGTCCGCATGTAGGAAACCTACATTAAGCGTGGAGAGGTTCTGTTAGGTTAATTATAGCATAAAAAAATATAAGTCAATTTATGTATAGCGAACTTGACAATAAATGCAAAGCTTGCTATACTTTTAATAGATAATAACTATTATGATTAGAAGGTGGTTTATTGAAGACGAGAATAGCTGAACTAAGGAAAGAAAAGAAATTATCACAAGCAGATCTTGCTGAAATAGTTGGAGTTACTAGGCAGACTATAACATCCATAGAAACTGGTAAGTATATAGCGTCTTTACCCTTGGCTTATAAAATAGCAAAATATTTTGGCTTAAAGATAGAAGATGTATTTAGATTTGAGGAGGAAGAATGAATTTAGAAAAATATCGTGAAGGCTTGATAAAAAAGGAGAAAATTTACAAAGCATTTATAGGATTTTCTATGGGATTTTTGGGTTTGGGTAGGTTTTTGTTAAAAGAAAATCCAATAACAAATGATTTATCATTGGGCTTTTTAACTGGTTTAATATTAGGGATAAATCTTATTTGCCTTTATCTAGTTTTAAAAATACAAAAATGCTTAAAAGACGAGAAGTTATTAAAAGATATGTACATAAAGAAATATGATGAGAGGGAAAATTTTATAAAACTAAAATCAGCTTCTTCCTTGATAAGTATATTAGGATTGGGAATTTTTATAATTTCTATTATAGCTTCCTATATTAATATTATTATATTTTATACACTTGTAATTACTGGGATTATTATTTTGTTAATTGGCTTGGTGCTTAAATTTTACTGGAGAAAAATGGTATAAAATTGTATAGTAAACTTATAAACAAATAAGGAGAATTATATAGAAATGATTTTATAAGCAATATGGAAATTGATACTGATTGTGCTGAGGGTTTTCCTTGGCGTGTTTTGGTATGCCATATTGTGGATAAGATTATTCTTTTTGGAATAGGTCTGTTCACTTGGGACGGACTTTTTTTGTGAAAATTTATAAATATTATTCATAAGTGGCATATCGTCCTGGGAGGATATATGTTACAGATTAAAAATTTAGGAATTAACTTAATTAAAGATGATAGAGACTTGTTAAAGGATTTTGATTTTGCCCTAAATCCAGGAGATAAGGTCGGCCTTATTGGCGAAGAGGGAAATGGCAAGTCAATTCTCTTAAAGACAATAATTGATAGGGAAAGTGTTGAGAATTACGCTCAAATAAGTGGAGAAATTTACAAAAAAGAAGAAATTATTGGATACCTTCCCCAAAGTCTTTATGAGAATTTTTTAGAAATGACAGTAGAGGCCTATATGAACAAAGTGCTTGATATAAGCCTATTAGATTACAATAAGCTTTATAAGTATTTGGATCAATTTGGCCTTGATGAAGACCTTGTTTTTGGCAAATTAAAACTAGGAGACCTTTCAGGTGGGGAGAGGATAAAAGTTTTGCTTTTGTTTGAGCTTCTAAAAGAGCCGACTGTCTTTTTATTTGATGAGCCGACCAATGATTTAGATTATGAGTCGTCAAGCTTTATCACAAAACTTATGAAAGATATGAAAATTCCCTTAATTTTTGTATCCCACGATCCAGAGCTTTTAAGAAAAGTTGCTAATAGGATTGTTCATTTGGAGCAAGTTCATAGAAGGCAAGTTTCAAGATATACAGTTTTTAATGGGGCTTATGATAGATATGTGAAAGAGCGAGAAAATCAAATTAGGATTCAAAATGCCAGGGCAAATAAGGAAAGAGAAGAATTTGCCAAGAAGGCGGAAAGATACAGAAAAGTATATGATTCTGTAAATTACGCCATAAATGCTACAAAAAATGATATAGAAGGCAAGAACTTAAAGGATAAGATGTCTAGTGTAAAATCGCTTGGAAAAAGGCTTGATAAGGAAAAGGAAAATCTCACCCAAAGGCCTGATGTGGAAGATTCTATTGGAATATTTTTTGATGAAAGTATCGATATTCCCAATTCAAAAGTGGTTTTGGATTTGAAATTGGATAAGCTTTTGGCGGGAGAAAAAATCTTATCTACAAATATTGAGCTGAAAGTAGTAGGACCTGAAAAAATATGCATAATTGGGAAAAATGGTGCAGGAAAAACTACTCTTTTGAAGGAGATTTATAAGTGTCTCGAAAAAACAAATCTTAAAATAGGATATATGCCCCAAGATTATTTTGAAAAGCTAAAAGATTCGGAAACACCAATCTCCTACCTTGCAAAACAAGATAGCAAGGATGAGAAAACTAGGGTTTCAAATCTCCTTGGCAGCTTAAATTTTTCTAGAGAAGAGATGGAAAGAAGCCTCAAAAGCCTATCAGGAGGCCAAAAAGCCAAGGTATTTTTTGCAAAAATGAATATGGATGGGGATCAAGTCCTAGTTCTTGATGAACCAACAAGAAACCTATCTCCACTTTCTCAGCCAGAAATTATAGAAAGTCTGAAGGCCTATAAGGGAGCGATTATAGGAGTTTCCCACGATAAGGATTTTGTTGAAAAAGTTTTTGATAAGTTTTATGAACTTGATTATTCTGGACTTAGAAAAATAAAATAAAAAATAAAACTGGTGGTTTATTTTTAGAAAATTTTCTAAAATATCCACCAGTTTTTATTAGGCTTTGATTTTAAATACTATTTTTTGCATTTGTCTATCATCTTCTAGACTTAAGCCTGGTTTGTGAAATTCTCCTGGGAAAAATATAGCGAAATCTCCTTCATTTAGGAAAAGTTTTGAGTAGTTTTTTATATCATTTGTTAAAAAGAAATCACCCTCTTTATCTATTTCGTAAGCTTTGCCGTAAGTGTCTTTTGTTGCAAAATCAATCCTTTCAGAAGAAGTCACTATGTATTGGAGATCTATATATTCCTCGTGGACCTCAAATTCTTTTTCCTCTGCCTTTAGAGTTTGGTAGGATTGAAGGGATGCGAAAAGATTTTCGTTAATATCAATTCTTCCTGGCTTGAAATTAATTTTGTCAAAATTTTCTAAGAAGTTAATCACGTTTTTTATTTGCTCGTGGACTTTTTCGTATTTTTCTAAGTTTTTTATATTATCAATTATCATAAATACCCCTTTTAGTCAATATACGCTGCAAATAGATGCAAACAAGAGTTTTGATAATGAAAATACTTTCTAAAATAATGAATATTTGAATTAGTCTTTGATTAAATTTAGAAAAAATAAGGTATAAATTCTTATATGGACAAAAACAGAAAGGAGATACTATGGCTACTAGTTTACTTGTGACCCTTGATGAAAATTATATAGAGCAGATGAAGGTCCTTATGACTTCGATTTACATAAACAATCCAAAAGAGATTTTTAATGTCTATCTGATTCACAGTGGAATTGATGATGAAAAGCTTGACGATTTAGAAAGTAATCTTTCAAAATTTTCTTACAAATTTTTCCCGATAAAGGCAGAGGATGGACTTTTTTCTTCGGCAAGAGTTACTGATCGCTACCCAAAGGAGATGTATTATAGACTTTTGGCGGGGGAACTTTTACCAGAAAATCTTGATAAAATTATCTATATAGACCCAGATATTCTGGTGATAAATTCTCTAAAAGAAATTTGGGAGATGGATATTTCGGGATTTCTTTTCGCTGCTGCAAGTCACACAGGGAAGACTGATATGGCTAATAATGTGAATAAAATCCGCCTAGGAACAGATACAGATTACTATAATTCGGGGTTTCTTTTGATAAACTTAAAAAATGCCCGAGAAGAGATTGTTCCTGAGGAAATTTTTGCTTATGCAGATCGTAATTACAAAAATCTACTCCTACCAGACCAAGACATTCTAAACGCTATGTATGGCGATAAAGTTTTGCCGCTTAAGGATTCGATTTATAATTACGATGCGAGAAATTATTCGTCATATCTTTTAAGAAGCAAGGGTGAAGAAGACCTAGAATGGGTTATGGAAAACACGGTAGTCCTCCACTTTTGCGGCAGAGATAAACCACGGAAGAATAATCACAGGACTAAATTTACTGCACTTTATAGGCACTATATGAGCCTTTGCCAGAGGTATTTGTAGGCTTTGAAACTTTAATTAAAATTTGGAGTGTTTATGGAAAAATATAGATTTAAGACAGCTAGACTCATTATCAGAGATATGACTATGGCAGACATCGATAAAGTTGCAAAGATTTGGGGAAATTCTGAAGTTTCTAAATATCTCTCTGACCCTTACTATAAAGATGGAGATGAGATAAGAGTATGTTTTAAAAATGGAGAACTTGATAATAGCGAAGATTGGACTGATGATTTTTATTTTGTAATTCTTGATAAAATAAATGAAAATATAATCGGAACAGCTTGCACGTGGAAAATGGGTGAAGATGTGTGGGGTCTTGGTTATACCTTCAAAAAAGATTTTTGGGGCAAGGGTCTTGCGACAGAACTTATTTCTTCTTTAGAAAAATTTGTTAAGGCAAAGGGTGGCAAATATCTTTCAGCAGACATTGCCAAGGAAAATATTGGCTCATTAAAGGCTTGCTATAAGAACGATTTTGAAAATTATAGACAAATGACTTTTGCAAAAGCAGGTACTGATGTTGTTTATGAGGCTTTAGAACTTAGAAAGAAGATTTGTTAATTACTATAAATACGAAAAAAGACGGGATTTTTGATATTCCCGTCTTTTGCTTTTTGTTTTAGTTTTGTCCAGTATACATTGTTGATGCGCCTGGGTAGAGTTTGCCTAGTTCATCAAAGATGAGTCCTATATCGCCGAAGCCTGTTTCTTCTAGGCGTTTTTGGGCCCTGGTGTAGGCGAGGTCTATGTCCTTGTTTGGTATCTTATCTACGATTTTTTCGTCAAATTCGTAGTGGTTTACCATTGCTTCTTTGAGTGCCTTGTAGTCAGTTTCGCTTGATCCGAATTTGATTAGGTTTTCGTAATCTTCTGGATTAGCTGCGCCGGTATTTGTTTCTGAGTTTTCTGCTTGGCTTTCGTCATCTTTAATTTCTTCACCGGTTAAAATCTCGTAAGCCTTTTCTACATAGTCTTCGTAGTAGGCTAGGGGATCTTTTTCGTAGGCCTCATGGAAGGCCTCTTCTACTTCTTTGTCTGTAAAGGACCAGATTGTATCGTAGTTTGCTCCGTTTTCTACCATGAGATTTCTTTCCCATTCAAATTTATTGCCGATTAAATCTTCTGAAGATTGCTTCCAGTAGTATTTTTTCTCGACTGATTCAAGTGGGAATTTGAGCGATTGGTCTGGGTATTCATTTGCAAGTTCTTGGAAGAAAAAGTCCTTTACGTCCCAATAACCTGTCCTATAGCTCATTCGTTCACACTTTTCGTATAGGGCTACTA
>CAUPHU010000069.1:0-8263 GCA_963511095.1 uncultured Anaerococcus sp.
TGCTCTTGCCATAATTACACCTCCTCCTTATTCATCTTTATTATTCTACCAAAGTTTTATAGAAATTACAAATTTTTTAGGCAATATTTTTAAGAGAGATTCTTTATCAAAATGGTATAGTAATAATGATAAAAGATAAAAGGAGAAAATATGGATTATAAATCTCTTTATTTAGACAAAAATTTCGGTCAAATAGACTTTGATGTTGACCTTAAAGATTTTACAACTTTTGGAATAGGTGGTCCAGCAGATGTACTTGCAAGACCAACTACAATTGATGAATTACAAAACATTTTAAAATTCAATAACGAAAATAAGATCAAAACTTTTGTAATGGGCAAAGGCTCGAACCTTCTAATTTCTGATAAGGGAATTAGGGGATGTGTAATTGTCCTTGCTGATAATTTTGACAAGATAGAAGTAGATGGAGACTACATCACAGCCCTTTCTGGAACTTCTCTAACAGATGCAAGTCTTGCTGGTATCGAAAGAGGACTTGCTGGTATGGAAGAATTATCAGGAATACCAGGTTCTGTAGGTGGCGGAGTGGCTATGAATGCTGGCGCCTACGGCGGAGAAATAAAAGATGTGGCAGTAGAAATAAAGGCCTTTGACTTTGAGGGCAATCTTTATACCTTCAAAAATGATCAAATGAACTTTTCTTATAGACATTCAAGAATATTTGATGAAGACTTAATTGTCGCATCTTGTAAGTTTAAATTAAGAAAAGATGACAAAGACGCAGTAAGAGAAAGATATCTTGATTTTAAAAATAGACGTGAAACCAAACAACCCCTTGATAAAAAATCTGCTGGCTCAACTTTCAAAAGACCTGAGGGCTCATATGCATCAAAATTAATTGATGAGTGCGGCCTAAGAGGTTTTAGAGAAGGTGATTGTCAAGTAAGCGAAAAGCACTGTGGTTTTATTATTAATAGAGGTGGTGCGACTTGTGCTGACATGCTTAAGTTTATAAATCATGTATCTGAAATTGTTAATGAAAAAACAGGTTTTGTTCTAGAGCGAGAGGTTAAATTAGTCGGAGACTTATGAGATGAAACTCAAGATAATTACAGGTCTTTCAGGGTCAGGTAAGACAACAGCCCTTAGGGCCTATGAAGATTTAGGTTATTATGCCATGGACAATGCTCCACCATACCTAGTCGAAAAATTTATAGAATTAAATAATTTGCAGGACAAACCTATAGAAAAAATGGCTGTAGTTATAGATTTTAGGTCTTTTTCTATAGACAATGATATTTATAATTCGATAAAAAGTCTAAAAGAAAAAAACGAAGATACTGAAATTATCTTTTTATATTGCAACGACGATATTATTCAAAAAAGATATAACGAGCTAAGAAGGCCGCATCCCTTAGGTGAATGCGGCAATGTAAGCGATGGGCTTGAGAAGGAAAAGCGACTCCTAAAGCCTATTAGGGATATTTCTGATAAGCTAATTGATACGACAAGCTATAAGATAGCAGAATTAAGACAGGTTATAGAATCAACTGGCGACAAATCTTCTAATATGATAATAAATCTTATTTCTTTTGGTTATAAATATGGAATTAGTCCTGATTTTGATTTTGTATTTGATATGAGATTTATCCCAAATCCGTTTTATATCGAAGACTTAAAGCCATTAAATGGGACAGATGAAAAGCTTCAAGAGTACCTCAATGAATTTGATATTATAATGGACTTTGAAGAAAAGGTACATGACCTTATTAAATCTCTCCTAGCTTCCTATGCTAATCAAGGGAAAAAGATATTAACCATCGCCTTTGGGTGTACAGGCGGCCAACACAGGTCAGTTTATATGGTTGAAAAGATGTATGAGAAAATGAAAGACGATGATTATATACTAATTAAGCGACATAGAGAAAAGGATAAGTGGTAAGATGAAATATTTAAAAAGAATAAACATAGACAACATACAGAATGTAAGAGACCTAGGCGGAATTCCTACCTTAGATAAAAACTCTACAAAATGGCATGAATACTATAGGTCTGCAAACCTTGATGATATTAAAGATACTGATATTAATGACCTAAAAGATTTGAAAATAAGCACGATTATAGACCTAAGACGTGATAATGAAATTGATTTTGAATCAGAGGAACATAAAAAAATCAAAGAAAATTTCGAATACCATCATATTTCTCTTTCTCCAGATAAGGAATTTAGAAAAGAGGAAATCGAAAAGATAATTTCAGGTAAATTATCTGTAGGCCAGTCTTATAGAAATCTTATAGACCACTATGCTGCTATTAGAGAAATTGTAAAAGCCCTTGCAAATGCTGAAGGCTCTGTCCTTTTCCATTGCCAAGAAGGGAAGGATAGGACGGGAATTATTTCAATGATTATCCTAGGTCTTGCTGATGTACCAAGGGGAGATATAATCGCTGATTATGAAACATCTTCTGCCCATCTTGGATATATAGAAAGATATGGCGAAGACGAGCCTTATTCGATTTTTAGGATTACAGACCCATACTACATGAAAGAAGCCTACGACTATGTGATTAGAAAGTACGGTAGCTTTGAAAAATATCTCTTATATGCAAAGGCTGATCCAAAAGATATTAAGACTCTTAGGAGTAGAATAAGGGCCTAGTATGAGCTTTTCTCAAAGATGTAAGAAGGAACTTTTAAGAAAAGATCCTCTTGATAAAAAAGCTGAACTTATTAGCCTGGCTTACTTCATTGGATCAATTAGGATATCTCAAGCAGGTTTTAATATTTTTTTTAAAACAGATGCTAACCAAGAAGCAAGGTATATTTATAAGCTTATAAACGAACTTTATGACTATTCTCCAACCTTTGAAATTCAGGACAACCCTGATAAGAAGATTTCTAGGGACTATGTGGTGATAGTCGAGGATTCCAAAATATCTGATCAAATAATCGACCTTATGAATAAAGGCTTTAAAGAGAATTTTGAAGATATTGAAGATGTAAGTCTTGACGATATAAAGGGATTTTTGAAAATTGCCTTTATCTTTAGGGGGTCAATTAATGATCCGCAAAGGGGATATAACCTTGAGATAGTTGGGAAGAATATCAAGGAAGCAAGGCTTATTAAGGATTCCATGGATGCATTTTCGCTCAATGCAAAAATAAGCCAAAGGGCAGATAATCTTATTATTTATCTAAAGGATTCTGAAAAGATTTCAGATTTTTTGGCAGTAGTTGGTGCCATGCAGTCCCTGTTTGAGCTTGAAAACGTAAGAGCTATGAAGTCTATCAGAAATGATGTAAATAGGGTCAATAATTTTGATAATGCTAATATAGACAGGACAGTAAAAGCAGCTATTGCGCAGACAGATGCTATAAATAAGATAATAGAAAATGATATGTTTGATGAACTTGATGAGTTGACCCAGGAAATTGGCGAGCTAAGGCTAGAAAACCCATATTTGTCCTTAGATGAACTTGGAGAGATGTTAAGTCCTCCACTTTCTAAAGCAAAGGTCAATTATCGTTTACAAAAGTTTATTAAATTAGCAAAAGATTTGTGAGAGCAAATCTTTTTTTAAAGGAGCTACTATGACTAGCAAATTCACCCACCTCCACCTCCATACTGAATACTCACTTCTTGATGGTTTTACAAGGATAGATGAGCTTTTAGATAGGTGCAAAGAACTTGGTATGGACTCTGTTGCTATAACAGATCATGGCCAGATGTATGGGGTCATAGAATTTTATAAACAAGCAGAAAAACGTGGGATAAAACCTATTATCGGTTGCGAGGTCTATATCTCAGAAAGAGATCACACGATAAAAGATCCGACCAATAGGAGGTACTACCACTTAATTTTGCTTGCAGAAAATAATACAGGCTATAAAAATTTGGTAAAAATCGTGTCGGAAGCCTTTGTAAATGGTTTTTATTATAAGCCAAGAGTTTGTTTTGATTTTCTAAAGAAACATACAGAAGGAATAATTGCTCTCTCAGCCTGCTTAAATGGGGAAGTTAACCAGAGAATCCTTGAAGGTGATATGAAGGCAGCTGAAGAAACTGCTTTGAGATATGAAAATGCTTTTGGCAAAGGGTCTTTCTTCCTTGAAGTCCAGGACCACGGCATGGCAGAGCAGAAAAAGGTTAACCAAGGGATTTCATATCTTCACAGAAAACTAGGCATAGAAATGGTTGCGACAAATGATGTCCACTACATAAATAAGGAAGATTCCTACTACCAAGACGTCCTTATGTGTATCCAAACAGGATCACTCATCAAAGACGAAAACAGGATGAAGATGCCAAATAGAGAGTTTTACTTAAAAGATTCCGAAACAATGGCGACAATCTTTGGAGACTATGAAAGGGCCATAGAAAATACCCAAAAAATCGCTGAAAGATGTAATGTAGAGATTAAATTTCACGAACCCCACCTTCCTTACTACACCAAGCTTCCAGAAGGACTTACAAACTTAGATTATCTAAAACTTTTGGTTAATAAGGGAATTAACGAAAAATACGATGAAGTGACTCCAGAAATTGTAGAAAGAGTTAAAAGGGAAATTGGCGTAATTGATAATATGGGATACGTTGATTATTTCCTAATTGTATGGGATTTTGTATCCTATGCTAGAAATAATGACATTGCAGTAGGTCCTGGAAGGGGGTCTGCTGCGGGATCCATAGTTTCCTATGCCCTAGACATTACTCAAATTGACCCACTAAAATACAATCTGATTTTCGAAAGGTTCTTAAATCCAGAAAGAGTTTCAATGCCTGATATAGATATAGATTTTGACTATGTTTTAAGGGATAAGGTAGTTGAATATGTAAATGATCTTTATGGAAAAGACCACGTTTCGCAAATTGTAACCTTTGGTAGGATGCAGGCAAGAAATGCAATCAGAGATGTGGGTAGGGTTTTAGACATTTCTTATGGCAAGGTCGACACAATTGCCAAGCAAATTCCAGCCACAATCGGGATGACAATAGATAAGGCCCTAGAAGAATCAGATGCCTTTAGGGCATCATATCAAAAAGATGCTGAGTCCAAAAGGCTAATAGATACAGCCAAAAAACTAGAGGCCCTACCAAGACACACTTCAATCCACGCTGCAGGTGTTGTAATTTCAAAAGATCCTCTTACAGATATAATTCCTCTTGCCTTATCAAATGACCAAGTTGTAAGCCAGTTTGATATGACAGAAATCGAGGAGTTAGGTCTGTTAAAGATGGACTTTTTGGGCCTTCGTAACCTTACAGTCATAAAAGATACCATAAAGGATATCAAGAAAAATTACGGCAAAGAAATTGACATAAGAACTATAGATGTCAATGACAAAAATGTTATAAAACAATTTAACCAAGCCAAAACAATTGGGATTTTTCAGTTTGAATCAGCAGGTATGAGAGCCTTCCTTAAAAACCTAAAACCAACTGTATTTGATGACCTAATTGCTGCAAACTCTCTATTTAGACCTGGGCCTATGGATGAAATTCCAAAATATATCCACAACAAAAATAATCCTGAAGATGTTAGCTTTTTAGATGAGAAATTAAAGCCAATACTCGGTGTCACCTACGGCATAATTGTCTACCAAGAACAGGTAATGCAGATCGTCCAACAACTTGCAGGCTATTCTTTAGGTGAGGCCGACAATTTAAGACGTGCCATGTCTAAGAAAAAAATGGACGTAATGGAAGAAAATAGAGATATTTTCATAAACGGAAAGGTTAATGAGAATGGCAATATAGAGATAGAAGGAGCTATTAGAAATGGTGTAGACAAAGAAGCTGCGAATACGATCTATGATGAAATGATATCTTTCGCTAAGTATGCCTTCAACAAGTCTCACTCTGCTGCCTATTCCTTAGTAGCAGTTCAAACCGCCTACCTAAAGCACTATTATCCAGAAGAGTATATGGCAAATTTAATATCTTCTGTAATGGATCAGTCATCCAAGCTCTACCTTTATGTATCAGAAGCGAAAAGACTTGGGATAGATGTTCTGGCTCCAGATATAAATAAGTCTTATGGGTCATTTGAAGTGGAGGATAAGAAAATTATATTTGGACTTTCCGGTATAAAGAATGTCGGTACCAACTTAATTGATGCAATCATAAAAGCTAGGGAGAAATCTGGCAAATTTATCAACTTCAAAGATTTCCTAGAAAGGGTAGAAGAGATTGATAGCAGGGCTCTAAACAAAAAAGGAATTGAATCCCTAATAAAGGCGGGAGCTTTCGATAGTCTCTCTTATACAAGGTCATCTCTTATGGCGATTTTTGAAAAGGCTATAAATACTGTTCATGATAATAACAAGATAAATATTACTGGACAAATAAATCTCCTAGATATGGCAGGGGATAGTGATGAAGTTTCTGATATTGAAATGCCAGATATAGATGAATATCCAAAAAAAGTAAAATTGAGACTTGAAAAAGAAGTCTTAGGATTTTATATTTCTGAACACCCTCTATCTGAAAGAAGTCTTGCCTTATCAAAGATAGTAAATTTTTCTACAAATTATAGGGAAGAAATTGAGGATGATAAGGTGTATAGGTTAGATGGTAAGTTTGTAACTATGGCTGGAATTATCAATAATAAAAAAGAACTAACCACGAAAAAACGCGATCTTATGGCCTTTGCAACACTTGAAGATATGTATGGAAATATTGAAATGGTAATATTTCCTAAAACCTATAAAGAATATAGGGCCTTAATTGAAGATGATAATGTTGTCATTGCCAAGGGGAGATTGCAAATAGACGAAAGTGACGTAAAATTATTAGCGTCAGAATTTATTGACTTGGAAAAGGCAAATCTTAAAACTTTATATCTAAAAATGAAATATAAAGAGTATAATATGATTAAAGGTGTGCTTAGAGAAAATCTAGGCAGCAACCCTGTAAAGATATATTTTGAAGATAAGAATAAGTTAGTAGGTCTTGATTCGAGGTTATGGGTTAATATCAACGATGAAATGATGAGAAATCTTGAAGAAAGACTTGGAAAAGAAAATGTTAAGGTGAAATAAGGAGAGATAATGAAGACAATTGGTATACTTACCAGCGGTGGCGATGCTCCGGGCATGAACTCTGCTATAAGAGCAGCCGTAAGAACTGCGCTTAACAAATCGATGAGAATTAAGGGTGTTAGAAACGGATATGACGGGCTAATGAAGGGTGACATTTATGAGATGAATATGTCATCTGTAGCAGATATTATCCATAAGGGTGGTACAATCCTTGGCACTGCAAGAAGCCTTGAATTTGAAACGCCAGAAGGCCAACAAAGAGGAGCCCAAATCCTTGCTGACTATGGTATTGAAGGCCTAATCGTAATCGGTGGTGACGGATCATTTAAGGGAGCTAAGGCTCTTTCAGATTTAGGAATTAAAACAATAGGTATCCCTGGTACAATCGATAACGATATGGGTTATACAGATTACACAATAGGATTTTTTACAGCTATTGAAACAGTTTCAGATGCGATCGGCAAACTAAGAGACACATCAAGCTCACATGGAAGGGCTGTTGTAATTGAAGTTATGGGCCGTCATTGTGGAGACCTTGCCTTATATTCAGGTCTTGCAGGTGGGGCGGAATCAATAATTGTGCCTGAACATAAGTTTTCAATCAATGAAATCATTGCAAAAATGGAACACGGTAGAAAAAGAGGCAAACTACACCACCTAATAACTCTTGCTGAAGGAGTTGGTGATCCATATGCCCTTGCAAATGAACTTGAAGAAAAAACTGGAATTGAAACCAAGGTTACTGTTTTAGGCCACGTACAAAGAGGTGGTTCACCTTCTGCAGTGGATAGATTATTAGGTTCTGCAATGGGATCTCGTGCGGTAGATCTTTTGTCAGAAGAAAAAACAGGCCTTGCCATTGGTTATGTAAATGGACAAATAATCGAAGTTAGTATAGATGAAGCCACCACAGTTAAGTCAGTATTTGACGAAAATCTGTATGATTTAGCAAACAGCTTATCAAGATAGGAGTAAAAATGCAACCAGAAATCTTAAAGAAAACCAAAATTGTATGTACAATAGGTCCAGCAAGTGAAGAGCCAGAAGTCTTAGAGCAACTAATCCTTAATGGAATGAACGTTGCAAGACTTAACTTTTCACATGGTTCACACGAAGAACACTTAGAGAAAATTAAAACAATTAGAAGACTTAGAAGAAAGCTAAATAAGCCAATAGCTATAATGCTTGATAATAAGGGACCAGAAATTATAACAGGTAACTACAAATTAAAGGAAATTTTCCTTAAAACAGATGATATTT
>CAUPHU010000070.1:0-8253 GCA_963511095.1 uncultured Anaerococcus sp.
GTTGTTCCAAAGAAAACTATATTTTTGAAAAACTTAAAGTTTTTTTGGGATAAAGATATAAGGTTAAAAAATAGGATTTCAAAATAGGTCATTCCTATCATTGTAACAAATATGCCTACAATCCACTTAAATTCGATTTTAAAGTCTACTAGGACATAAGTTAGGAAAAATAATAAAAATGGAACAATAGAATATAGTCTCCACATCTCTATTGCATAGGCTTTAATCACATCTTTTATATTAATTCCTGATGCTAGGATAAATTCAATACGTTTATTTAGTTTATCCTTGACTGTAAGATTTACAACCATAGAATTAGACATAATTAATGAAATTCCAAGCATTAGTACATATAGGATCAATACAATATAATTACTTCCTCTAGAATCAAACATCCCTTTATATAGTAAAAAAATAAAGCCAAGAGAAATCAAAGTAAATAATAAAAAATTTACAATAAAATCTTTATCTTTACTTAAATAGTAGCGACAAGCCCTATTAATATTCATCTTATCATTCATTTTGAACCCTCCTCAATGAATAAATCTTCTAAGCTTTCTCCTTGAATTTCGTCTATATTCTTCGTAAAAAGCAGTTCCCCTGATTTTATCATAGATACTTTATCGGCTACTTTTTCAATTTCAGAAAGATCATGACTTGTAAGAACTATGGTCTTACCTTCATCTTTTAATAATTTTATGAGTTTTCTTATCTCAACTCTTGATATTGGATCAACTCCACTTGTTACCTCATCTAAAAATATTATCTCTCTATTCATCATTACAATAATTAATAAAGACAATTTCCTCTTCATACCCTTAGAATATGTCGAAACATTTCTGCCAAAATCATTTGTAATTTCTAACAAGTCAGAATATTTTTGATAAGAATCTAAACCATAGCCGAAATATAAACCATATAATTTAATATTTTCAAGTCCTGTCTTATCTTCATACAAGTAGTCATTTTCAAGTAACATTGCATGACTTCCCTTAATCTTAACTTCGCCACCATCTTCATCATAAAGACCTGTGAGTATCCTAAGTAGAGAAGTCTTACCAGAGCCATTAGGACCTACTAGAGCATGGACCGTATTTTCTTCAATTTCTAGGGTAAAATTATTAAAAAGCTTCTTGTTTTTGAAATTTTTACTCATATTTTTTACTTCGATTACATTCATTTTTATACCTCCTAAGTATATTTTAGGAAATTATAAACAAATTTACATGAGTAAATACTGCAAATATTTTTTAATTCAAAAAAAAGACTAGGTTTTGACCTAGCCTTACTTTCTCTATAGTTTTTCAACTTCAGGATATTCTATCCCAAAAGTTTCTACAGTGACCTTTTCTATTTTCTGATCTTTTTTTGGTTTATCTCCCCTGTCAGTTTTTTCATTTGCAATCTTATCGATTATTTCGATTCCTTCTATTAACTTGCCGAAGCCTGCGTATTCGCCATCTAGGTGTGGGCTGTCTTTGTGCATTATGAAAAACTGGCTGCCTGCAGAATCTGGCATGAAGGACCTTGCCATTGAAAGGACTCCCCTTTCGTGCTTCAGATCATTTTCAAAACCGTTGTGGTTAAATTCTCCCTTAATTGCATAGCCTGGACCGCCCATACCTGTTCCTTGTGGGTCTCCGCCTTGGATCATAAAGTTTTTTATCACCCTGTGGAAGATTAGGCCATCATAAAAGCCATCTTCTATTAGGGAAATGAAGTTATTAACTGTATTTGGAGCGATTCCTGGGTAGAGTTCTGCCTTAAAGGTATCGCCATTTTCCATGGTAAAGGTAACTATTGGATTTTTATCTGTCATTTTTTCTCCTTTAATTTTTAAATGAATGTACTGGAGCTGGTATAAAACCGCCCCTCTTAATCATTATACTCGAGTCTGAATCTCCTACGTCAATTATTGGAGCGTAGCCTAAAAGGCCGCCAAAATGCACACTTTCGCCCACGTCTTTGCCAGGCACTGGGATAATTCTCACAGCCGTTGTCTTATTATTTATAACTCCAAGGGCCGCTTCGTCAGCAATCATGGCTGCAATACTTGTTGCACTAGTCTTGCCTGGGATAGCAATCATATCAAGGCCTACAGAGCAAACGCAGGTCATAGCTTCTAATTTATCAAAGGAAATCCATCCCTTTCCAGCAGCTTCTATCATGGCCTCATCTTCACTTACTGGGATAAAAGCTCCCGAAAGTCCGCCAACCCTGGAGCTTGCCATTAATCCGCCCTTTTTTACTGCGTCATTTAGCATGGCTAGGGCTGCGATTGTGCCGTGGCCGCCGACCTTGTCTATTCCAATCTCCTGAAGGATTCTTCCTACAGAATCACCCACAGCTGGGGTTGGAGCGAGGGATAAGTCCACAATTCCAAAGTCCTTGCCAAGTTTTTTGCAAACTTCCTTGCAAACAAGCTCGCCCATCCTTGTAATCTTAAAGGCGGTCTTTTTTATAATTTCATAAATCTCATTTATCGGAAGGTCTTCCTTGTTAGAAATAGCAGCCTTAACCACGCCTGGTCCTGAAATACCCACGCTTATCACTGTGTCAGCTTCTCCTACACCGTGGAAGGCACCTGCCATGAAAGGATTATCTTCTACTGCATTTGCAAATACAACTAGCTTTGCACAACCAAAGGCATTTTCTGTATTATCAGCCAAGTTTTTTATAGTCTCACCACAAAGGCCTACTGCATCCATATTTATACCGGTCTTTGTAGATCCGATATTAATTGATGCACAAACTAAATCTGTCTCAGAAAGGGCCCTAGGTATTGATTTTATAAGAATTTCATCGGCAGGTGTCATCCCTTTTCCAACTAGGGCAGAAAATCCCCCTATAAAGTCAATTCCAATTTCCTTTGCCGCCATATCTAAAGTTTTAGCGAAAATAGTGTAGTCGTCAAGGTCTGTTGCCGCTGCGATTATAGAAATTGGTGTGACTGAAATCCTGTTATTTACAATAGGAACTCCGTAGATTTTGGAAATCTCTTGAGAAACTTCTAGAAAATCCTTGCTTTCTCTAATTAATTTGTCGTAAATCTTATCGCAAGCCTTATTATAATCGCTATCGATACAGTCTAAAAGGCTAATTCCCATGGTTAGAGTCCTGATATCAAGTTTTTCCTCATCGAGCATTTTTATGGTATCTAAAATATTTGCCTTATCCATACTAAATCCTATGCATCACGTCAAAAAGTTCTTCGTTTTGAATCCTGATTTCAAGCTTGGTTTCCTTTGAAAGCTCATCAAATGATTTTGTTATCTCGTTAAAATCAGCCTTAGCCTCGGTCAAATCAATATTTAGCATGGCCACAAACTTATCTTCCATGATGGTTTGGGTCATATCTAAAATATTTATATTATATTCGTATAAAATTTTTGTTACAGAATAAATTATTCCTGGTCTATCTTTTCCTATAATAGTTAAAATTGCTTTCATAAATTCCTCCAAGAATATTGTACCACTGATTTATTATATTATTAGAATAAAGGAAAAATTTACATAAAATATATTTTTTTGATAATTTTTAACGAAGTCTTCTAAATTTAGGTAAACAAAAAAGCCCAGTTCAACTGAGCTTTTGATTATTTATTATATCTTAATACCAACCATTTCTTTGCCAGAATGCTTGGGCATTTTCCCATGAACCATATCTTTGAGCAACATAATTATCAGCTGCTGCTTCTTGTTCTGCTGGGCTTGCACCGTATCTGATTAGGGCTGGGTTAAGTTGGTATCTACCATAGTATCCACCTCTTGGGTTGTAGGCTGTGTATGAACCACCGGACTCTCTTTGAGCAATCCATTCTTTTGCCCAGTTAGATGATCCTTGGTAAGATTGGTTATTATTTTGTGCTGGAGCTTGGTTTTGTGCTGGTTGACTTGCTTGTTGGCTTTGTCTTGTATTTGTAGCTTGTTTTCTTTGAGCCTTAGCATTTTGAGCTGCAAGTTTTTCGTTGATTTCTCTAAATGTTTTTAGAAGGTTGTTGTAGATATAACCTATCTCGCCTTCTACTTCTACCTTTACAAATCCATTTTCAGCGATTTCAAGAACTTTTACTTGTTTTCCTTTTTCCAAAACTTCTATAACTTCTGAAGAAAGATTATCTTCTTTTCTAAAGTTTGCATTAGAAACTACTTCAGTGTCTTCTAGTAGGTGAAAAAGTTTAGCTGATACATAAGCATCCTTGCCTTCAAAATCAATTAAGAACCAACCGTCTTTTTCTTCCTTAACTTCGTATGATTTGTTTTCATCGTCAATTAGGCCGATAATGTTATCGCCAAGCTTAGCTTCACTTCTAACATTAACTCCATTTGCTTGATTTTTGTTTATAACAGCGCTTGCTGCTTCTGCATTCTTAGCTCCAAAGGCAAAAGCCGATGGTAAAACTAGGGCTGCTGCTAATGCGTACTTTGTAAAAAATTTCATTGTGTCTCCTAACTTTATATCAATTAATAATTTTCTTTTTTATTTTGCCATCTTTTGTAACAATAGTTACAGTTTGATAACAATCTTTTATTTACGTTTTATAGTATAACTTTTAATTGTGTGGAAATTATGTAGATTTGTAAATAAATTACAAAAATGTTACAAAGACTTCTAGATGTTGAATTTAAGGTTTTTGGGGAAATTATTTTCTACCAAAATCATAATAAATACCTTGATATTTAATTCTCAAATTCCTATTGTGTGTCAATTGTGTACAATGATAGGAAAGATAAAAGAAGATTTCTTTACAATTTTAGTTTACTTTTTGTAACCATTTTCCGATTTTTTTTGAAATACTGAAAGCAAATTATCTTCCTGCTTGTTCTAAAGCCTTCTTTAAAAGCATATATATTTGCCCATATTTTTTATATGTAGTAAAATTTACTTAAGCTTATAAAGAAAGAGAGAAAGTATGAAAACTGTCTACATCTTATGTGGAGGACCTTCAAGCGAGCACGACATTGCTCTTAGGTCAGCCCTTAATATAGTTAAGAACCTCAACGAGGAAAAATACAAGAAAAAAATCATATATATAGATAAGGAAGGGAAATTTTCACCTAGCTTTACAGAATATAATCCAGATGATGAGTTCTCCCTTGTAAAAAAGATTGAAAAGAGTAAACAAGAGTCTATTGCAGAATTTTTATTAGAAACAGCCAAGGAAAATCTCACCGAAACTATAATCCTTCCAGTAATTCACGGAACCTATGGAGAAGATGGCACAATCCAAGGATTTTTAGACGCAGCTGGACTTGCTTATATAGGAAATGGCCTTTTATCTTCTGCAATTTGCATGGATAAGGTAACTTCTAATGATATTTTTGAAAAATCTAAATTAAAGCAAGCCAAATACAAGTATTGCTACAAGGAAGACTTTGATGACGAATTTATAGATTCGTGTATCGACTACATTGGCCTTCCTCTTATAGTAAAGCCTTCTGCAAATGGGTCTTCTGTTGGAGTTTCTAGGGTAGAAACTAGAGAAGAATTCAAAAAATGTGGGCTTGAGGCTCTAAAATATGATAGGAAACTTCTAGTCGAAGAACTTATAGTCGGCCAAGAAATTGAATTTGCAGTTCTTGGAGATGGAGACAATATCGATGTGTCAGATCCTGCAGCCTATATAACAGACCACGTATTTTTAGACTGGGACGCTAAGTACTTTTCAAATACAACCAGAGAAGAGCTTCCTTATAAGATGGACGAGGATGATAAGGCCTTTGCTAAAAATTTTGCTAAAGACTGCTATAAGGCTGTAGGCTGTGAAGGTTTTGCTAGGGTTGATATTTTCTACGGAGAAGATAAAAACTTTTATATAAACGAAATCAACACCTTCCCAGGCTTTACCCCTTCTTCATTTTTTGCGAGAATGGCTATGAATTTATATGAAAAAGACTTTTCTTCTATCCTAGATATTTTGATAGAAAACGGCTTTAGGAGAAATAAATGATTAAAAGATCTCTTGGCGAAATAGCCAAAATGCTAAATTCCAAAGTTTCTGATAAAGATTACGAAGACCTTATTATAGAAGGAGTCTCCACTGACTCAAGGACTATTGATCCGAGCGAACTCTATATTCCTCTTGTTGGAGAAGTCTTTGACGGCAGGATATTTATCAAAGAGTGCGAAAACAAGGGCGCAAAAGCCTTTCTAATAGACAATCCAGAAAAAATCAATAAAAATGTGACTATTCCATATATCTTGGTAGATGATACTAAAAAAGCTCTCCAAGATTTGGCTGCTGCCTACATGGCTAAACTTCCTTGTAAAGTAATTGCAATTACAGGTTCAAATGGCAAGACCACAACAAAAGACCTACTTTTTAAGGTCCTTAGCGAAAAATATAAGACCCAAAAAACTATGGGCAATCTTAATAACGATATTGGCGTGCCAAAAACTGTCCTTAGCCTTGACGAAGACACAGAGCTAGCAATTATAGAACTTGGAACAGACAATTTTGGCGATGTTTCACTCACATCACAAATTGTAAGACCAGATATTTCAATAATTACAAATATAGGTGATTCCCACCTAGAAAACTTAAAATCTAGGTCAGGAATCCTTAAGGCAAAACTCGAAATTCTCGAAGGAATGGATGATGACGGCCTGTTTATCTACAACATAGATGATCCTACAATGGCAGAAGAAATCCCTACTTACAAAATAAAGCAAAGGGTATTGTCATTTGGCAAAAAATCTGAGGCGGACTTTAGGGTCGAATCTCAAAAGTCACCTGCAACAAAGATTATATTCTCACACAATAATGAAACTTACCAAGTCCCACTTATGGGTGAGCACAATATCTATAATGCAGCTGTGACCCTAATGCTAGCTGAAATTCTTGGCCTAGATAAAAATGCAATCGATAGGGGCTTTTCAAATGCAAGATCAAGCCAAAATAGGACAGAACTTTTGGAATGTACTGGCTTTGATGTCCTAGATGATTCTTACAAATCAAATCCCCAATCCCTGCTTGCAGGCCTTGATACTGCCTATATGCTCGAAGGCTACACCAGGAAAATTGCCTGTCTTGCTGATATGCTAGAGCTTGGAGAAAACGAAGAAGACCTCCACCGAGAAGTTGGATATAAACTTGATAACAAAAAAATCGACTACGTACTCTTCTACGGACCTTTAGCCAAAAAAATGTATGAGGCAAGTCTTGATAATTTCCCAACAACAAGGTCACTTTATTTTGACCACAAGGATGATTTGATTGAAAAACTTAAATCATTAATTATTCCTAGTTCTTTAGTTTTTGTCAAAGGCAGCCACGGCATGCACATGGAAGAAGTAATCGAATCGATTAAGAATTTTAAATTATAGAAATGAGGTAAAAATGATTTATACAGTAACCCTAAACCCTTCTGTAGACTTGTTTGTAGAAGTGGACAAATTAAATCCAGGTTTTAACAACAATATCAAAACAGAAAGGACCCTACCAGGAGGTAAGGCAATAAACGTATCAAGAATCCTTTCTCAGCTCAAAATTCCAACAACAGCTACAGGTTTTCTTGGCTCCTACCAAGGGCTTTTTATAAAAGATTGGCTACAAAAAGAAGAAATCCTTACAGACTTTGTAGAAATTAAAGGCTCAAATAGGACAAATATCAAAATTTTTGAAGACAAAAAGGAAACTATAATAAACTTCCAAGGTCCAACAATCTCATCAGATGAAGCAGCAGAGCTTCTTTATTACCTATCAAGAGTCAGAGAAGGAGATACAATAATCTTTGGCGGATCTGTTCCACCAATGGAAAATGGTGAAGATGCTGATATCTACGACAGGATGGTAGAAATCGCCAAGGCAAACGGAGCCTACTTTATAGCAGACGTCCCAAGTAAGTACCTTATGAACATGGTTGAAAGAGGTCCACTACTCGTGAAACCAAACGGCGAAGATATAGAAGCAATTTATAATGTCAAAATAGAAGACAAGATGGAATTTATCCCTTACGGCAAAGACCTAATCAAAAAGGGAGCTAAATATGTAATAATCTCCTACGGAGAAGACGGATCAATGTTCTTTACTGGTGACGGTGTCTATGCTTCAACCCCAGTCAAAAACGACCAGGAAATTATAAACACAGTTGCTTGTAGAGATGCCATGATAGCAGGTTTTGTCGGAACCCTCGTAAGAGATAACGACCCAATCGAATCCTACATGGTAGCAGTAGCCGCAGCAAGCGCAACAGCAAGAGTCCTAGACCTACCAACAAGAGAAGAAATCCTAGACATCCTCCCAATTGTTG
>CAUPHU010000071.1:0-8167 GCA_963511095.1 uncultured Anaerococcus sp.
TCTTATAACTTTTCTAGGATTTTTATATGATAAGTATAGGGCAAAAAATGACGGTCGGAGACTTAAGAATGCTTTTTTACTAGGCTTATCTTTTGTAGGAGGATCCTTAGGGGGCCTATTAGGCATGAAAGTTTTGAGACATAAGACGAAGAAAATCTATTACAAGTTGACCTTGCCCTTAATGATTTTGATGCATTTTCTCTTAATCGTATACTTTATGAATTAGTATATAACTATATATTTATAATATCGATGTCCTTAGCGTGTTAGAATAATTAATAAAACAGTATAGAAAGAATAATCCATTTGTGATAACTAAAAAAGTCTTTGAGCAATAAGCTTATAGGCTTTATTTTTTTAATTTTTTATTCTATATCTTTTATCTAAGCAAGTTCTTATAAAACTAATTTACAATAAGACACTCTTATTTTTTTAAAAAACTCTTGCCTAATTTTTAAATTCGTGGTACTATAAATGTAACATAAATAGTACTATAAATGTAACAAATGTAAGGAGAATTTCATGATAAGTTTTTCGATAGTGTCATATTTTATTTTGTTAGTAACGATGTTTTTTGTAGAAGTTCCAAATTTTTTGCCGATAATAGTAGGCTTGGCCGTATTTTTCTATATTTCTTTTTATTATTATAAAAATGAAGGAGGAAAGATTCAAAAATATTACACCTTCAAGATATTTTTATTAAGTGTTCTAATATCAATTACAATTGTTTTGGCATTGGGAGTTATACAAACGAAAATAATTGGATATGATCCAACAGATGCCTTAGACCATAAAGTATTTAAGCTCTATGTGACCCTATGTATTTTTGTGGTTTATACCCTAATCGCAAGAATAAAGTATAAAAGAAATTTTGGGAAATAATGAGGAGGAAATAGTATTTGGATGTAGTAATCGAAAATAGGATTAGAGAATTTAGGAAGGAAATGGGGATTTCGCAAAGTAAGCTTGCTCAAATGGTTGGCCTTAAGCGTAGGTCTATAATGGCTTATGAAAATAACACAATAAGCCCAACTTTGGAAACAGCTTATAAGATTTGCAAGGTTTTTGATAAAGATATTAAAGAAGTATTTATTTTTAAATAGGAGAAATTATGGGATTATTATTTAACACAAGCGATGATATGGATAAAAAAGTAAGAGAAAAATTTGGAGATGATAAATCATACTTATTAGTTTTTAAGCACAATAGTCCTGCTAAGGATATTAGCAAATTATTTTTAATCGGCGGTCTTTACTATACAATGGATTCATCAAGAACTTTCATTTTATACTTTGATCCAAAGGGAGTTTATGAATCTGAAATTTCAAACTCAAACAAAAAAGATTTTCTGTTTATGGCCTGGAATGAGATAGAGGATTTCGAGCTTGTTGAAGGAAATAAGAAAATATTAAAAATAAATCATTTGGGCAAAGTTTATGAGTATGAAGTAGAATTAAATGGCAAAATGTTTAAAAATAATTACAAAAACCTAAATGACCTTATAGAAAATAATTGGTATAGGATTGATTAGTCAATGGTAGGTTTATGGAATTAATAAAAGTCAATGAGAATAATTTTGAAGAAATAATTAAGCTTAAAACCAAAGCGGAAAAACTAGGATATGTTGACAGCGCTCTTTATTCTCTGGCAGAATGTTTTGCGGACAAGGATCATATGGAAGCCTTTGGAATTTATAAGGATGAGGAAATTTGCGGTTTTGTGTCTATATACTTTGAAGGTAATTTCGGTCAGATTATTAATTTCTTTATAGAAAGAGATTTTCAAAACAGAGGCTACGGTGGAAAAATAGTAGAGAATTTGCTAGGGATCTTTTCTGACACTTACAAGGTAGATACTATATCTGTGGGTGTTCATAAGGAAAATATGAGAGCTTTTGATTTTTGGAAGAAGCTAGGTTTTATTGATACAGGAAATATTGAAGGTACCTATAGATTTCTTAGAAAACCCCTAAATACGATTCTTATATCTGATGACTTGTATCTTACAAAATACTTCCCAGCCCACAATATAAGCTTAAATTGGTATAGGGATAAGGAAACTGTAAAAATGGTTGACAATTCCGATACTATTTATGATTTAGACCTTCTTAAGAAAATGTATAATTATCTTGATAAAAATGGCGATTTGTTTTATATTGTCTACGATAATAAGCTTATTGGAGATTGTGCAATATTTGATGACAATATGGTTGCAATAGTCATAAGTAAAGAATACAGGGAAATGGGAATAGGTCATAGGGTCTTAGAAGCTTTAATTGAAATAGGAGAAGAAAAAAATCTTCCATATCTTAAGGCTGAAATTTATGATTTTAATGAGATTTCTAAGAAATTATTTCTAAAAAATGGTTTCAAAAGTTTAGGAGATAATTATTATAAGCTAAGTTTATATAATTAATATTTTTCTTTTTTTCCTTTAACCTCTAAGATTATGTATTTAAGTCAAAAGATTGGGTATAAATAGACTAGAAATATTAGTTTTAACTTGATGGAGGAAAAGATGAGTAAAAATATAGCAATCCAAGATACTTATGGGGAGAGATTTCAATATTGTTGGGGTTGCGGACCTAAAAACGACCATGGGCTTCATTTAAAATCATATCCAAGCGAAGATGGCAAGGAAGTAGTCACAAAAGTAAAACCAGCTAGCGACTACACAGGAGGAGTACCAAATAACTTGTTTGGTGGCATGATTGCAATGATTTTTGATTGCCATGGCACAGCTAGTGCTGCCTTTTTCAAACACAAAGAAAAGGGACTTGAACTTACAGAAGATACAGTTATAGAGAGATTTATTACAGCTCACCTAGAGATTGACTTCAAAAAACCAACTCCAATGGATGAAGAAGTTGAAATCGTATCAAGTCTTGAAGAGCTTGGCGAAAGAAAAGCTGTTGTAAATATGGTCCTAACTTCAAAGGGTGAAGTTCGTGCTAAGGCCAAGATGGTAGCTGTAGCTGTTAAGGATGATATGTAGAAAAATGAAATTTGAAAAATGTTGCTCAAATAGGAAGACTAAAAAATTTCAAATCTACCATATGCCAAGACCTAAAGATTGGGATAAGGATGTGATGGATGCCATTCAAATGCTTTTGTGGTATATACCTAATATTGATTCAGTCCAGTCTTTTAGCGATGATCTTATTAGGAGCAAGGCTTTTGAAAATCTAACTTTTGATTATATCCTAGACCAACTTGGAATGAGCAAGAAAGATGTGCTTTTTATAAGACCTGGTGGGGCAATCTTTGATGAGTATTGGGATTATTATCAAGATGAGATTTGTACATATTGCCAAAAGATAATCCTTGTTAGGCAAAAAAATAAAACCAAGACCGAAGATTTGCTAAGATGCATTAGAAATGCTGTAGCTCACGGTGATTTTACTGTCGTTGGAGATATGTTTGTTGGCTTTAATGAACATAAGGGTGAGAAAAAGGCGATATTAAAAATAAAACCTAAAAACCTCATCCATGCCCTAGAGATGATTACAATAAGTGGTGAGTACAACAAAACCAAACTTATTGATGCCACACTCAGAAAAAATGGATTTGTAACAAGACTTGATCCAAAGCTTGTCGATAAAGAAAGTAAAAAAATTTACTTTCTAGATATATTGGCAGAGAAAGATGGTATAAAATATATAATCGAGATTAAGGATATAAGTTACAAGACTTATCTAAGGGTGGATGAATTTGAAAGGATTTTAGCTAGTGTTGAAAAATATAGAAAGGCCCTAGATGAGGAGTCGACGAAGTTGGTTCTTGTAATAGATGAGACAAGGCTTACCAAAGAATGCTGGGAGCTAGCTGATAAAATCGACGGCTTAATTGTCCTTGACATAAATAAATTAATAGACATGCCAGATACTGTTAAGGAAATATTTGTATAAGAAAATCGTCCAAGATTTGAAGCGTAATTTTCAAATCTAAGGACGATTTTTTTAGTCTTCTTTTTCTTCTTTTAGGCTAAATTCTAATAGGACTGGGTTGTGGTCACTGTTTACAAAACCAAATTCTTGGCCTTTGACAGATTTTACTTCCACATTATCCGTAACTAAAAATCCATCAATGATACATTCGATAGAATCATTTGGATCATATGGTTTGTGGTTTAGTCTTGATGAATGAACTTTTTCATCAAAAACTGTTTTTAGATTATCAGTTAGATATTCGAAAGGGAAAGGAGATGGGTCCCACATGCCCTCTGGTACATCTGATTTAAAGTCTTTTCTTAGCTCTTGATTGAAATCTCCGCCAACTATTACATAATTGCCTTTGTTGTATTCTTCTGTCATAAAAGCAACTATTTGCTTGGTTTGGGCAAGTCTGCCGTTTGAGCCAGATTCGTAGGCGTCTAGGTGGACATTTACAAGGACTAGGTGTTTATCAGATCCTTCGATTGGAAGGTAGGAAGCATTGAAGCCTCTTTTTAGGTTAGCAAGCTTAACAGGCCACTTGTGTGGAATTGGCTGTTGGTACCTGAAAGATGAATCTATTTTAAACTTGCTGTTTGTATAGATTCCAGAATTTACCTTACCCATTGGTGGGATTGGAAATGGTACGAAGTTTACCTTGTAGTTGTAGGCAAAGGTTGATGAACCAGAAATTTGCCTATCAAAAAAGCTAACTTCGTTGATATTGTAAGTTCTTTTTGAGTTAGAATCTACTTCTTGAAGGAGAAGAAGGTCTGGATTAATTTTGTTGATATCAATACTTATCCCATTTAGGGCGTTTTCTACATGGTCTTTTGAAATTGGATTTACCATTTTGCCGCCATCCATGAAGAAATCAGTGTCCTTATCAAGACCGCCGTAGCCAATGTTCCATGTCATTACTTTATAGGATTCACCTTCTTTAATTAAATCATCTGAAGAACCAGAAATTGCTACTTCTTCAACATCTTTTGGTCTATACTCTGTAGCCATTAGGTATACTAAGAGCAGCACAAAAGCCACAATTAATAAGAGAAGGATAAATCCAAGAAATTTTAATGCTTTTTTCATAAATACCTCACATTCTTATGATAAGGATATCATTAAAAGGTGTTTTAGTAAATAGTTTTCTAAAAAAATTTAAAATAGTAAGATATTTTAATAAGGAGCTTATATGAAAAAAATATTATGGGATATAGATGGGACACTTTTAAATTTTGATTTAGCAGAGACTGCTGCTATTTATAGGTGTTTTGAAATTTATAATTTGGAAAAACCAACAGATGAAATGATAAAAGTTTATAAGGAAATAAACGATATTTATTGGAAAAGATTAGAAAGAAATGAAATTAGTCGTGATGAGGTCCTTCTTGGTCGATTTACGGATTTTTTCGAAAAATATGGGATTGATACAAACATTGTCGAAGACTTTAACCATAATTACCAAATTGAACTAGGAAAGACCTATGTATTTAACTCTTATGGCAAGCAAGTTGTAAAAAATCTAAGGGATAAGTATGACCAATATGCAGTCACTAATGGTTCTCTTACAGCTCAAAAAGGAAAGCTTAATGGATCAGACTTAAACAATATTTTGAAAGATTCATTTATTTCAGAGCTTGTTGGTTTTGAAAAGCCGGATATAAGATTTTTTGATTATGTATTTGAAAAAATAGGGGATTATGACCTAAAAAATTATGTTATAATCGGAGATTCTCTTACATCAGACATGCAAGGTGGAGTAAATGCAAAGATTAAGACGATTTGGTTTAATCCAGAAAAGCTAGATAATCATCTAAATTTACCTATAGATGCTGAAATCAAATCTTTAAGTGAGGTCGAGAAAGTTCTTAGTAATATCTTTGATTGATTGCAGAAAACTTGCAAAAATCGTATAATATTTGAGTGATTTATGTATAATTTACATAAAAATATTGGTATTTAAAAAGTTTAGGAAAGAGGAGGAAAAATGGATAAGGCGTCGCCCTATCGAAGGCATAAGTTAAAAAGATACTAGTATAGTGGCGAATTTCTATTTGCCATTATATAAGGAATATTGGAAACAATATTTAACAATAGGAGAAATTAATGGCAGAGAGAAAGTATAACGTTGATAACCTCAAACAACTTCAAAAAGAAATCAACAAAATGAACCCAGTTGATTTGGCTGATAAGCTAGAAGTTTTACCAGAAAAATCTGTTGCAATATGGATTAAACTTTTGAATAAAGATCTGCTTGCAGACACTTTCACAGAATTAAGAGCTGAAAATAAGGATAGGATTTTAAGAATCTTATCGGAAGAAAATATCAAAGACCTAGTAAAAGAGCTTGACGAGGACGAACTTGTAGATACACTACAAGAGCTTCCAGCAAATATGGTCAAAAAGCTAATGACAAGTCATATTGATAGCGATAGAAGAGAAATTATTAATGAACTTTTAGGCTATCCAGAAGATTCTGTCGGATCTATCATGACAGTTAACTTCTTATCTATCAAGTCTAGCGAAACACCAAGTGAAGCTATGAGAAAGGTCATGGAATCTGATTTGGACGCTGAGAAACTAGAACAAATATGGGTTACTGATGATTCTTTAGTCCTAACAGGCTTTGTATTTATAGCTGACCTTATTAGGAATAAAAAATCTACAATCGAATCAATTACCCAACAAATTACATCAGCTGTTTCACCAACTGATGACCAAGAGGTAGTTGCTAAGTTATCTATCAAGTACGATCTTGGGGAAGTCCCAGTAGTAGATTCTGAAGGCAGACTTATCGGTATCGTGCCAGCAGAAGACGTAATTGACGTTGTTCATGAAGAGTTACAAGAGGACTTTACAAATATCACAGGTATCTCTGAACAATCAGAATCATATATCGATGAATCAAGCCTAAAGATTGCAAAAAATAGGACAACCTGGCTAGTAATTTGTCTTATAACTGCGACTATGACAGGCTTTATTATCCAAAGATACGAAAGTCTACTAGCATCAGCTGTCGTTCTAACAGCCTATATACCAATGCTGATGGACTCAGGTGGTAATGCAGGAAGTCAGTCATCAACTACAATTATGACCCAACTATTCTCAGGCAACCTTACACCAAAAGATTTTTTACAAGTAGTTTGGAAGGAAATGAGAGTAGGAACTTTAGTTTCACTAGTCCTAGTAGCTATTAATTTTATTAGAATATTAATAGTTGATGATGTATCTATGGCAGTAAACCTAACTGTATCAGTAACTCTGTTTTTAACAATAGTTTTATCAAATATTGTTGGTGGTCTCTTACCACTTCTTGCAGAAAAGCTTGATATAGACCCAACTGTAATGGCAGGCCCACTAATTACAACCATAGTGGATACTGGTGTACTTCTAGTTTATTTTGAAGTGGCATCATTATTACTTGGCCTATAAAATTTATAAGATATTTATTAATCCGCATACTTATTAATTGCTATGCGGATTTTTTGTATAGAGATTGAAATTATAAGATTTACATCATAATAAAATTCATAATAATAAGCCAATACTAATAATTATTAAAAAATATTTGACATAAAGAAAAATAGATTGTATAATTTTCGTAATGATAAAGAAATGCTATGAAATGGAAGAGTAGTCAGATGAGTCTTTTTAGAGAGGTATCGGAAGGTGAAAGATACTAAGAAATTCTGATGAAAATCACCATTAAGCAGCCCACCGAAAAGTAGGTGTTGTCGGGAGCTCCCGTTACAGAGCTATTCATTAAATGAATTAAGTGCATCATCGATGAAGAAGAGTGGTACCGCGGATGGTAAAATTATGTAATTACCCTTCGTCTCTTTATCCAAGTGGAGTAAAGAGGCGGAGGTTTTTTTATTCCCAAAAATTTATGGAGGAAATTATGAAATTAAGTAAAAAATTAGCAGTAGGAATATTACTAGCTGGACTTGTTTTTACAGGATGCTCAAATGGCAACGAAGAAACTAATACAGCAGAAAAAACTGAAATGGGTGATACAATTACACTTGGTAACTCATCCCCACTAACAGGTCCATTGTCAATCTATGGTATAACAACCAACAACGGTATCAAACTTGCTTTAGATGAAATAAACGAGGCAGGCGGCATCCTTGGTAAGAAAGTTGAGTGGAAAGAATATGATGATAAGGGCGAAATCACTGACGCAGTTACCAACTACAACAAACTAATGGAAGATGAGGTATCGGCTATCTTCGG
>CAUPHU010000072.1:0-8145 GCA_963511095.1 uncultured Anaerococcus sp.
ATCATTATTTATCTTGTTAATTTCATCTATTAAACTTTTTAGTTTGCTAGAACTTGCTCCTAAAGTAGCATAAAGGTTTTGTGGCAAGGCTCCTCTTAAAGATTCGTTGTCTTCTTCAATATCTTTCATAGCCGTATCAAGGATTACTGCTATATCATTTGAAGAAGCGTTTTTGACTATGTAACCCCACCTAGCATTTTCTTTTAGATAGTAAACATTTTTTGAATTGTATGATGCAGGCATTTCCCTAAGCATAGGTATATCAGGGTGCTCGTCTATAATTTCTTGCCTTCTTACTTCAAACTTCTCTCCAGCAAATTTCAAAAATACAAGTCCAATTACAGCATCCCTATTTTTTTCTGTACTACCATATCCCCTAAGAGCTACTCTACAATTCCATAAAACCGTCTCTAAAGATAATTCATCTTTTTTTACTTTTTTACTAACTTTACTAGCCATAAAAAACCCCATTCTAATTTCTAAAATAATAAATACCCACTAAAAATGTAAGTATTTTGTAATTTAAAATAATAAATAAGTAAATAACTTGTTACTATTATTATATCATTTAAGCCAATAAAGTTAAATAGCCAAAACTTTAACCACCTTTGACGATATGGACAGTTAAAGTACAATTGTAGTATAATAAAGTTTTTTGGGCCTGGGTTATAAATTTGTATGAAGGAGATTCAACTGTATGATGGAGTTTAGACAAGACACTTATTTTGAAGTATATGGTAGATTTATGTTTCCTGAATTTGGAATAGAATATTCAACCCCTGGGAAAATAATTTATAAAAAGGATGGAAGATTTAATGCCATAACTTTAGAAATTTATGGAAGTCTAGAGACTAACGATTTTGATAGAAGTTACTTAGAAGGTCGATATAATCTCCATAACATAGTTGGATATACTAATGGAGGAATGGCTGTTTTAATTGAAGGAGCCAAGCTTTGTAATGGATATCATCCTGGTGAGGAATTTTCTTATCTTGAGTACAACTTAAGAAACTGTTTATTTTTAAATTTGAATAGTGAAGTATTCGATACTATATTGAAAGATTTATCTGATCAGGGAATATATAATTTGAAAGTATCCAGTTGTCAATATAGTTTTGCAGGTATAGATGAATGGATAGATGAAACTGAAGTTGAGTATGCAGAAATCGATAAGAAGTATAAATATGAGGTTAATGTTGAAAATATTAATGAAAATATTTATTTGGTCAAAGATGAAAATTTAAAGTTTACCAGTGGGATTGAAATTAAAATAGGTAGTAGTGGATTTAATGAGGAATTCTACTGGGGTTTAGAATCTATTGATGGCCAAGATTTAAGTATTAAATCGACTATGAATAATTTAAAGATGGTAAAAGAGTTGTTAGAGACTCTTATTATGGTACCAATAGATTTCTCATATCTAAAATTTTTAGTTCCAATAGAAGAGATGGATAATAAACTAGTTACTGGATATTTAGTTAGTTTTGGAATAAATACAGGTAAGTATCGAAGAATTAATACCGATATACCTTACGTTAAAATAAAAGAAAATTTTGAAAATATACTTTGTAATTGGTATAAAAAAAGAAATAAATTGACTTTAATTACTCAAAATTTTATTATAAATAAATATGCTCATCAATATAATCAATCTGTTCTACTAAATTCAATTAAAAGCTTAGAAATGTACCACAGAAATTTTATTCAAGAAAAAGAAACAGAGAAAAATGAAAATCTTGAAATATATAAAAATATCTTACTTAATTTCATAGAGAATAATATTGAAAATGAAGACCACAAAGATAGATTTATTGAAAATGTTAATTATAATCCTGAAATATCATTGAAAAAAAGAATAAAAGCACTGTTTGATGATTTAGACAACGATATTAAAAATATATTGGTTAAGAATAAAAAAGGAGCTACTAGAAGAAATATCGATAAATTAGCTCAGAAGTTAGCGAATACTAGGAACTATTATACACATGGAGACCCTGATACGGATAGGAGTTTTATAATAAAAGAACCAATTGAAATAATAGAAACAACTATTTTGTTAAATCAGATCATTAAATACTACATTTGTAAGGAATTGTTTGTTCCAGATGAAGAAATTATTGAAATTATCACCATGGGGATGAATGGAGTAATTAAGTAAAAATTGATTAATAAAGTAATAAATACTACTATTAGGAGAGTAAATGGAATATAAAGAATTTGAAGGTTTAATAAACCATTCAGAAGTTAGGATTATAATTGATACTAATATACTATTAGATTTAGTACGTTACCCAATATATTTGAGTAAAAATATATTGGAGATTTTCAATAAATGCATCGATTTACTTTGGATGCCTTACCAAGTATTTAATGAATATGAATCAAATAAGAATAAAGTTTTTGGAGATTATAAAAAGAAATATCAACATTTTCAGAATGATTTATTAAATTGTGCTGGTAATTTTGAGAAAAATATAAAAACAATATTAGATAGTGGCAATAGATATAATTACCATGGACTAGAAGATTTGGAATATGATATAAATAAAAGCCTAGATATATTAAGAAATAATATCAAAAATTATAAGAATAACATTGGTACTGAATTTTCTTTAACTCAGGAAAAAAATCCAGAAATAATTCAAGAAATTGAAAATTTAGTACAGTCAATAGTAGAAAAACAACAAATCGGAAAAAAACTAAAGATTCAGGAAGAAATTAATCTAATTAAAGAAGGAGAGATTAGATATAAGTATAAAATACCTCCTGGATATAAAGATAGTGAAAAATCTGATATAAGTAAATTTGGAGATTTATTTATATGGAAAGAAATAATAGAATTTTCTAAAAATCAACAACATAAAACAATTTTCTTTATAACAAACGATTTAAAAGAAGATTGGTGGGAATTGGGTAAAAATAATAAAATATCAAAAATAAATTCGTCATTAAAACGAGAATTTGATGAGAATTGCAAAGATGCTTCTATAGAGTTTTTTAGTCTAGATGATTTTTATAAGCTTGCAAGTCAATATTATAATTTAAATAATTATCAAGTATATATAGATTTAAATAGGGATGACAATAATTACGTTAAGAGAGTTGTAGATAAAATTACTGAAACTCTAGGAGATTGCTTATTTAAGAGTCCGGATATATATTTGCAGCACAAAGACGAGTTAAAAAGCAGGGACAATATAGTAGTAAACAGAAATTCTTATAAAATTCTAGATATTTATTCAAATTCTTTAAAAGATACCATGGAATATAATTACAATATTAAATTAAATGTAAATATTGATATATATTCTGATGAACCATTTAATTGTTCTGATAGTGGGGACTTAATTGTAAAAACTTCTAAGATATCCCAAAAATTTGTTGGGGATATAGAAGTATTAATCCAAAGAAAAATAAATAAGGATAATATAAATTCAGAACAAAACTTCTTAAGCAAAGACACAGGTTTTTCGAATTTTAAAATACTGCAATTAAATTTAAAACAGAATAATAAGACTAATGTATTTTTCTTTGATATTAGTAAATTTAAGGTTAATTATACATAATATATGGCAGGGTAAAACATTGGCGGCAACAAAAGTGCTGAAAGTAGTTTACAACCTTCTCCTTTCAAGAATTTGTAGCGTTTTATCTATTATTACAGTATAGGCTTAGATTTACCTACCAAAAAAACTATCCTGATACTATTGATGTTACTTATTTTCAACTCTACTTTATAAGAGTTTGGATTGCATATAAAGGGGAATTTGTTGTAATGGTTAACTAATTGGGATTTTTGTATATCTTTTATACCCCCTTATTGCCCAACTCCAATAAACTATGCTATAATATTCTAAACATAAAAATGTTTACTATTTGGATTTTTTGATGTTTTATAATCGGGATTATTATTTTTTTAAGGAGTTATCATGAAGAAATTTTTGTGGATTTTGGCTTTGGCTTTGTGGCTTTCTGCTTGTGGCAATGGGGCTGATAAGGTTGATGATGGAGCTAAGGAGGCTGGCCAGGAAGTGTTAGAAAATTCTAAGGATGATGGGAAGGCTTCTGATGAAGATAAAAAGGATGAGGAGGATTCGTCTAACAATGGCTCGGATGAAGGTTTTTTGACTGAGGATGACTTGTTCTTTTCTGATTTTAACCTGGTTTCCGTCATGGATGGGGAGGTTGTAAGTAACATTTCGGATATGAAAAATCTTGTGATGATACCTATGCCTATCCTGTTCCTTTGTCTGATGATCTTTTTGTTTTTGCTACAGGTTCTGAAGGTTTCTATACTAGCACTCTTATGAAGATTGTGGGCAAGGAGATTAAGGAAATTTACAAGATTAAGGACCAAGAATTTTTGCCATCTGCTATGGTTTACGATAAGGTTTATGGGCTTTTCAGTGGCAATGTTAACCCTAGTAAATTTGATTATATTTCTGCCTATGGTGACATAGACCTAAAAACTGGGAAGACCAATATTTATGAGGCCCTTAAAATGATGGATTCTAATGGATTTTTGCAGGGTATTGGTTTTACTGATAAGGAAATTTCTTATATTAAAAATAATATGTCTGGTGATTTTTCGGATAAATTGTATAGACTTGATTTATCTAAGGGTTACGACCAAGAGCCTGAGGAAATCGGGGATTTTGAAGGTTTTACCTGGCTTTTGTCAGTAAAATATGATAAGGATGGAAAGGATAATTATGATATTCTTGATGTAGACTATGACGATGAGGGTAAGTGTTATATTAAGGGTATTGAGTGTCCGGAAGAAGAGGGTAATCAGTTTATTTCGGCTGGGCCAAATATAATATTTCAGAATTTTATTGAGCCTGAAAAGGATCCATATTTGTTCAAGATGGATATACTTAATTTCGTGACTGGAGACTTTGTTGCCAAAGACCTAGAAGCATATGGTTATAGGGTTTTTAAGGGCAAGCTTTATTATCTGGATAAAGATAAGAAGGTCCAGGTTTTGGATGGTTTCAAATAAGATTTTGACAAAATTTATTAAGCACCTGTAAGTTTTTTGGCCTTGCGGGTGTTTTTTTGCTTTTGACTTTCTTGTTGGTTTAGGTTAGATTAGCTTATTTTGGTTTTTGCTAATACAAGCTATTTTAAATTGGATTTTGATTTGGTTTTTATTTTCAAATTCCATTTTGGATAATTTTTGCCAAGCAAAAAGGACCCTCGCGGATCCTTTTTTATTATAATTTTCCCTTATAAGGGTTTGCTTTGTCTCCGAATAGTAGTTTTTGGAAACAGTTGTTTTCTGGGTCTTCTTTCTTTAATTCTGGTTTGGCATACCAATAATCTCGGTTGATTTCTTCTTCCATGAAGATTACTTCTCCCGGATAATCTAGGGCTTTGACAGGATTTTTGGCTATTGTGTACATATTCATTACCCCATCTTTTATATTTTCATCATAGCCAAGTTCGTGGGATACGCCTACTTGTTCAAGGTCGTGTAGGTTTGTGCCTGGTAGGTGGACTATGTATTCTTCGCCTTTCATGGATTCGTCAAAATATATGGATGGGTAGTATACGTCATTAGTTTCACTACCTTCGATATCACCCTCTGTTGGGGTTTGGTATTTTATTTCTTCGAGAGTGAGGGCATAGGATTTGTCGTCTAATTTCCTTGGCTTGCCAAAGCGGCCAGTGTAGAGACAGGCTACTTTTTCGCGTCCGCCAGAGTAGGTGCATCCATCAAATGTTCCGTCCTTGTAAAAGTAGATAAAATCGCTTCTGTCGGTGATGTAGGCGACAAATTCCTTGTCTTCTAGCATGGAGAATATTTCTGAGTCTGTGTTTTCTTCGTCTTTTGAGACTTTTTCGTCGTCAGTTTTTTCTTCTTCTTTTTCTTCCTCGGATTTGGCTTCTTTTTTATCCTTGTCATCATCTTTTTCTTGGCTTTGGGCCTCTTGGGTTGGCTTGTTTTCGATTTCTTTATTTTGGTCCTTATCAGCCTTACAAGCTGTGAAAACCAGGCATAGGGCAAGGACTCCTAGGATTTTCTTTTTCATACGTCCTCCTTATTATTTTTTTATCATTATACTTAATAGTTTTATCGTGTACAAGCGGAAAATTTTGAATTTTGCCAAGCAAAAAGGACCCTGGCGGATCCTCTTTGTTTTTTTTGTTTATTTATCTTCTTTTTTCTTTTTTGCCAATACAAAGTATGCTGCTAGGGCTATTACTAGGATGATTCCAAGGTAGCCTACGCCTTTTATGCCTGTTTTTACTTGGCTTGCAGCTTTGGTTATTGGAGATGGTTCATCTTTTTTATCTTCTGTGCTTGCTGTGCCTACAGAGCTTGTACCTTGGGAGATGGTTACTGTTTCTGGTGTGCCTGCTTGTGGGTTTGGTGGGGTTGTGGCAGGGGCCTCGCTTTGGCTTACTTGATCTGTTGACACTTCCGTGCTACTTACTTGGGCAGTTTTGTCTTCTGGCTTGCCGTAAAATGGCTTGATGAAGTTGTCATCTGCTAGTGGAAGTGTATATTTGCCGTCAGCTTCGATTTCTGAGTCTTCTATATAGTCGTTGTTGTTGGTGTTTAGGTCGTCAAGGTAGGTTCTTTGCTCCTTGCTTAGGGCAGTGTAGGCGTCCTTTATGCCAGCTCTTTCTGATTTGAAGAAGGCAGAGTTGACGTTCATATCACCATCTGTTTCGTTGGCATTTGCTAGGTAGCCATCTGTAAGTAGGTTTGTGGATTCTAATTTTAGGATTAGGTCGCTATTTTCATCTGTTAACTTAGCTAATTTATCAAAAAGTTCTGATGTTTTTTTCTTATCTTGGTCTGTGATTTCTACCTTGTCTTCGACTTTTTTGTCAACTTCTAATATATAATCGTATATTTCTTCAAGGACTGGGTTGAAGTCTTTTTTGATTTCCTTAGATCCGTGGGTGTAGGTGTAGGAATTGACTGTCGCCTCATAGAAAAGATAGAGGTTTTTGATGTCTGTTTTATCAAGTTTGTCAGCAAAAAATAGGTTGCCGTAGAGGATATAGTCTCTTACATCTTCCTTAAGACCGTCAATATCAAGGTCTAGGGCGATTTTGTCATCTGACTCATCTATTAGCTTATTTAATTCAGCTAGAGACTTTTCTAGGTCTTCTTTTTCTGCTGATTTTTTATTTAGGATATCAACAAATCCGTCAATTTCAATGCTTCCCATTTCTTTGGCTAGGATTATTTTTTCGTATAAATCATAGCGGGACTTGAATTCTTCTTTGTAGGTTGGGTCTTTTTCATAAGTTTTTACATCGACTTTATCGTCTTTCTTTTGCTCTTATTTCTTATATCCATTGGTGTTTTAAGTTAGGATTTCAAAGATTGAAGGACTTTGATTTTCTTTATTTTCGCTCGCAAAAGCCTTATTAGTTCCGCCTATTAGAAGGCTTAAGGCTAAAAGGCTTGCTAGGGTTTTCTTTATATTTTTCATTTTCTTCCTCTTATTTCTGTTTGAACTTATACTACAGTTATTATATTTAATTTCCCCACAAAATCAACACATATTTACCAATTTGCTAAAGCTTGAAGTGGGATAATCTTTGTATTCGTGATAAGACTTGTATAGTTGTTTATGTATTATTAATTTTAACTATAAATTATATATAGGAGGAATAAATGAACATTATTTTTAAAAAAGTAAGGCCGCCACAGCCTGATAACAATAGAAAACCTGTAATTTTAAGCGATAAGACCTATGAGGAGAGACTTAAAAAAGTTCTTAAAAACATGGAAGATTTTGGGATTTCTTCTCTGGTAATCTATGCCGATAAGGAGCACGGGTCAAATTTTGAATACCTAACAGGCTTTATCCCAAGATTTGAAGAGGCTCTCCAGATTATAAATAAGGACGGCTCGTCTATTATCATGCTAGGAAACGAAAACTTCAACAAGACAAAATTTGCTAGGGTTAAAAGCTCGGGGGTCAAAGTCCCACTATTTTCTCTACCAAATCAACCGATGGGAGATTTCAAAGCCTTTGGAGACTACCTAAAGGAAGTAGAAATTGATGATTCGGCAAAGATTGGTTTTGTGGATTGGAAGCTTCTAAACCCAGAATTTACAGAAAATGGCCTAATATCTGCTGTCCCACATTTTGTTATAGAAGCTTTTGAAGGAATCTT
>CAUPHU010000073.1:0-8136 GCA_963511095.1 uncultured Anaerococcus sp.
ACCTTAAACACTCCGCTTGCCTCATCTAGGATGCAATAACCTAGGTCTACCACGCCTTTCCTACTCATTTCTTCTACCTTTTTGAAGACTTCGTCAATAAATTCTTCACGAGTGTAGGAGTGGATTACAAAGTCCTTGTCATCTAGCTCTTGCTCATAAGGATTTTTCTTATATCTTTCTGTTAGATAGATGACTGGTATATTTGTTTTCTGTTTTATGTATTGGATGAATTGCAAACACCTGTTGTGGGTCATATCCACTAGGATTAAGTCATAGATGCTACAATCCTTAAACAAGAGCTCATCCATAGATTCTATTTTATCTACGACAACCTCATTTTTATCAAAGTGAGAGTTGATTAGATTTGATACACCATTTTCATTCTCTACAGATGCTATTCTCATCTTTTATCCCTCTTTTCTAAATTAGAAACTTACTGTACTATCATATTAGCATATAGCCTATTTGTCAATTAATTTTTGTAATTTTTTGTGCCATTAATTTTTCATAAAATTTTGCGAAAATTTGCCTTTGTTTTTGTAATTTTCAGAACTTTCGCCTCTTTTTTATTTTTATAAAATGTAAGACTTTACAAATTTTAGTCACTTTTTATTCTTATTTTTAATAAAAGTAAATTATAAAACTAAGCTTGCTAAAAATAATAAGTGTTTAATCATAACAAAATAAAAAGACCTTGTCAATAGTTTATGTGTAAAATTTCAGAAAAAAGCCTAGGGCATCAACCACTAGGCTTTTGTGTTTTATAGGTAATATTTTTTGATTACGTTTAGTTCGTCGTCTAGTTCGTATACTAGTGGTTGGCCTGTTGGAATTTCTAGATCCATAATATCGTCATCTGAAATCTTTTCTAAATGTTTTGCAAGGGCTCTAAGACTGTTGCCGTGAGCAGCTACTAAAACTGTATCATTTTCTAAAAGTTGTGGAGCGATACTATCGAAATAGTATGGAAGTACTCTTTCAAGGGTTACCTTTAGGTTTTCAGCTCCTGGGATTACATCCTTTGGAAGGTGGGCAAACATTGGCATATTTGCTTGTTTTTCCTTTTCTTCTTCTGAGATTTCTGGAGGAAGTGTATCATATGATCTTCTCCAAATGTGAACTTGGTCATCACCGTATTTTTCAGCAGTTTCTGCCTTGTTTAGACCTTGTAGGGCACCGTAGTGTCTTTCGTTGAGTCTGTATGTTTTTGTTTGTGGTACAAACATTTGGTCAGAATATTCTAGGACGTAGTTACAAGTTTTGATTGCTCTTTTTAGGATAGAAGTGTGAGCATAATCAAATTTGATTCCTGCTTCTTTGATTTTTCTACCAGCTTCTTTAGCTTCTTCTACACCTTTTTCAGAAAGGTCTACGTCTACCCAACCTGTAAATTTGTTTGCTAGGTTCCATTCACTTTGTCCGTGTCTTACTAATACTAATTTTTTTGTCATTATCTTCTCCTAAGTTTTTCAAAAGCTTCGTTTTCTTTTTGCTTACTTTTTACAGCTTCATTCCTATTTTCATCAAGGCTATCTATCCAATTGAGGGCCTTGGCAGTGCCTTTAATAACACATTCTTGTGGATTTTCAGCAACTTTCGCCCTAATTTGGAACTTCTCTTCTATTCTTTCCTTAAGACCAATAGTATCCGCTGCTCCACCTGTAAGAATTATTTCCCTATCGAAAATATCAGAGGCAAGCTCTGGAGGTGTCACCTCTAAGACTTTTTTAATGCCTTCGACAATCTTATCGACTTCGTCCCTTAGGGCATCCTTAAGTTCACTAATTGGTATATAAACCTTGGCTGGAAGAGCATTTGTCACATCCCTACCCTTGACCTCAAACGAATCTTCAAGGCCGAGTTTCGTCCCTGCTTCCTTTATGCTTTCTGCAGTTTGATCTCCTATAAGTAGTCCATAGCGGCTTCTGATATAATCTTTGATAGTCCTATCAAAGGAAAGCCCTGCAGCATCTACTGATCTTGAGGCAATAATTTGCCCCATGGAAATAACTGCAATATCGCTTGTTCCGCCGCCTACATCCACAACCATAGTCCCCTTAGGATCTGTTATGTCAACTCCTGCACCTAATGCTGCACTTAGTGGCTCCTCGATTAGGTAGGTCCTATGGGCACCAGCGTTTTCTGCCGCTTGGATTACGGCACGTTTTTCAACTTGGGTAGACCTTGCAGGCACACAAATCAAAAGTTCTGGCTTAAATAGAGATTTTTTGACACTTTTTTTGATAAAGTAATCAAGCATTCTCTCTGTGGCATTGAAATCTGCTATTACCCCATTTTTCATAGGCATGATGCAAGAAACATTGCCACTGGCCCTGCCGATTAGCTTTTTGGCATCAGAGCCTACCGCAAGAATCTCATCAGATAGGACGTCTATAGCTATGACAGATGGCTCGTTTAAAACTATTCCTTTGTTGTTAATATATACAAGCACACTCGCTGTACCAAGGTCTATGGCAACTGACCTTCTAAATCTAGACATCTTTCTTCCTTTTCTATAATAAAATCTTCTGGCACAAAAATTCTGCACCCTTAGATATACTATATTCTTTTTTGAGCTTTTATACAATTAAAATTATTTTATTTGTTAAATTAATAATTAGGTTAGTTTTCCGTAAAAATACTTTTTACCAAAACTTTACATTTATATAGGACATATCTTACAATGGCACCTTATACTATAATTGAAAAACAGATTAGATATTTCTTCCTTAATTTTTCTGTTTTTTAGCAAAACTTACCCTCGGTTTTGCACGGCTAACTTAATGATATGCAAAAATCCACCGGCTTGGTGGATTTTTGTTTTAGGATCTTTTATAAGTCTTCCATTCCATGTATAAAAATATGGCATCCATTATAAGAAGGATGATTCCTATAGCAAATAAAAGTGGATTAAACTTTTCTGTAAAGACACCTATATTTTTTTCTAGGGATTGGTAGATAAATATTGAAGCTAAAATAATTTGTAAAACATAAAAAACAACTCTTTTTTGGAAGGATTTTTTCTTATCTTTCTCTTTTTCTTTCATAAAAAGCTCCTTTCACTTCTTTACTTTATTATACCATAATTTTCCCCACAAAAAAAGACGGATTTCTCCGCCTTTTAGAGTTAAACAAATCATTTGACATGATTTTTGTATAATATTTTAAATTTTCGGAAATCTATATTTCCTTTCTTTGTGAGATTCCTCGCAAGGCTCGGAATGGCGCTCGGTATTCTAAAGCCGAACGGGCCTGTCTCCTCGTGCCGAAGGGGTCCTCACAGAGCGGGACTGGCTGTCTCCTCGAGCCGACGGGGTCCTCACCGAGCCGGACAGGCTGTCTCCTCGAGCCGACGGGCTAGTCTTTACCTAAGTGAAACCTTGCCGTTGCTATTTTTTGCTTTTATGCTTAGTTTGGCATCTTCTCCAGATGTGGATAGGTCGTAGCCTTCGTCTGTTTTGATTTTGCTTGTGAATTTTTCTGTCACATTCACAGCTGGGCTTTCTACAAAGGCCTTGATGTCACCGTCGTAGTCGTTTGTGTCTACTACTATTACACCGCTTACTGTTTCTAGGTCTATGTCCTTTGTTTCCTTGATATTATAAATTCTGATTGAGCCAGATCTTGAGTTTGCTGACAGACTTTCGCTTTCTAGGCCATCTACCCTGATATTTCCAGAAATATTATCAACTTCTACAAGTTCGCCTTTCATTCCTGCAAGGTAAATTGCTCCAGAAACATTGTCTATTCTTAGCTTACCGTCGATATTTTTGATGTCGATTTTACCATTGACATTGTCTATATCAACATTAGCCTTGGAATTTATAATGATAATTTTTCCATTTACAGAATCAATATTTAGGTCTCTAAAGTCTGTATCAGCTACTTCCACCCTAGCATTTACTGTATCTATATTTAGTTTTTCATAGAAATCCTTACCTACTTGAACTCTTAGTTTGACACTAGCTCCCAGGCTTTTGTAATCAGTATTTTCTTCTATATCTAGGATATTGTCTCTGATTTCGACATTGATATAGTCTTCAAGGTTGGCCTTTTTAGAAAATACGTCAGTTGAGATTATAATCCCACTTTCTGTGCCCTTTTCTACAAAAATCTCTCCGTTAATTAGGTCTATATTTATTTCGTCGATTTCATCATCTACCCTTATGTCTTTGTGGCTGTTGATTTCACCTTTTAGGTTGAAATTATTGATATCAAAGGCCTGGTCTAGGTCTATTGCTGATATGGCTTCAGTTGCCTTTTTTATAATAGAATCAACTGTCGACCCAATCCTGCCTGTAAAGTCATTTTCTCTTGTTTTTTTATCTCCAATTGCATTAAGGAGGTCGCTTGCTTCTTCGACTGTTATTTTGCCTTCCTTAAGCATGTTTAGGAATATTTGTTTTTCTTCAGACATTATTTATCTCCTCCAGTAGTTGTTTGGCTTTTTCTGTTGTAATCTCGCCATTATCTAGCATATTTAGGATATCTATTCTGTGGGATTTTTTGTCAACTTTACCGCCTAGTTTAGCTACAATTTTATCTATCCTATTCCTAACTGTAGGGTAAGAAATGCCAATTTCTTCACCTACATCCTTGATTGACCCTCTTTTTTGTAGGAAAAGCTCGATAAATTCCTTATCTTCCTTATCTAATCTAGAAAACGAGTCAACCTCAAACTCTCCGTGTACTTCTGTAAAACATGAATTGCATCTATAAGAAGTGATTACCATTTGGTCACCACAATTTGGACATTTATTAATCATCTCTACCTCCCTTTTGATTAAACTATACTTTCACTTTGATATTTGTAAAGTCTAAATTTAATATTTTAAGTTTTTATTTCGAATTATTCAATAAATGAATTTCATTTTTAATTTTAGGGATAAAAATAGACCAGACGTCCTGGTCTTAAATATAATTTTTGTCCCAATAGGATTTGAGTGTCCTTGATAGCCAAATTATGGTGTTTATCATAAAGCCTGCCCCAAAAACCATTTGGAAAATATAGGCAAATACGTACAAGTCTTTGCTTGTGCTGTATTTTTGAATAAGGCCGGTTACTGCTAAGATTAGGAAAAATCCGACAAGCCACTTACAGCTCTCTCTTATATTTCCTTTATAATCTGTATAGGCATATTTTTTGTGCTTGTATTTCTTGTTGAAATTATCTCGGCGGGTCTTGTATTCTTCCCTAACTCTTTCTTCAGAGTTTTTTATAAAGCCCGAATAGTAGTGGTCCATGTCAGCTACTTTGTTTGTGTATTTCTTGAGCTTATTCGCTTCTTCCTCGCTAAATTCTTTCAGCAAAATCGCCTTTGTAACATTTGCCTTTGAATCGTAGGAGATCCTCTTATCCCTTAGTTGTCTTAGGCCTTCCAAGTTTTTTTCTTGGTCAATTAGGTAAAGAGTTTTGGCCTCGTAGGCTTTTTTGCCCCTTAAATAAATCATGATTAGGCCTAAGGATATGGCCATTATGGCAAGTTGGGAAATTATCATCCCTGATTCGCCTATTATATCCACACTTATCAAAATATAATTCACTATAAGTGGCGGGAAGATGAAAAGCAGCATTATCCCTATTAATTTAATTACCGATCTCATTTTTCATCGTCCTTTCGTAAAGCTCAACCAGGCGTGCCCCTGTTTTTTCGATTGATTTTTCTTCAGCCTTTTCATAGGCTTTTTCAGTCAAATTAGGAAGTTTATCCTCTAAAATGCCCTTTATTTTCTCTTCAAATTCTTCTAGGGTCTTTCCTTTATAGATATTTTCTCCGTCTACAAAACCTTCTTCAAATATTTCTATATCTCTGATTAGGATTTTAGCCTTTGTAGCCAGGGCCTCTAGAAGGACTATGCCTTCAGTTTCTTCGTGGGTCAAAAAGGCGTAGAGGTCTGAACCAGAATAAGCTTGTCTGATAGCTTCGCTATCCACATAGCCTGGCGTGTGGAAATTTGTCGGAGCCTTTGAGATTTCCTTTTTTATTTCAGGTGCCATCAGTGACTTGTCAAGCTTGCCGAACCAAACAAATTCGTACTCTGGCATTCTTTTGGCCAAGCTTATAAAATCGTCAATTCCCTTTCTTTTTATAGGAAGACCTACAGAAATTATTGACTTTTTATTTGGATCTAGGCCATATTTATTATAGAAACTTTCCCTATCATTTGATTTTTCTTTCCAAAAATCCAAGTCTATCCCATTTGAAACGACTTCTATGGGGCGATTAAGATTATAGGTTTCTAAAATTTTCTTGGAATAATTTGTAGGGGTTAGGACCAAGTCGCCCTGCCTATAGGCATAAATTAGCCATTTCTTAAAAAGTGGAGCGATTTTATTTGAAAAAACAAAGGAATTTTTAAAATCTTCCATGGTTGAGTGGCCATGGTAGACTACTTTTTTTCCTTGTTTTTTAGCTTTTTTTGCAAAGCGAACCGCACCTGGCAGGGTCGTGTTGATGTGGACTAGGTCAAAGTCGTCATTCTCATCCAGGGTAAAGTCGCAATGGGCGAGTCTTAGGGCCTTTATCTGGTGGTCTATAGCCTTTCCAACTCCCGATTCCTTCACGGTTTCATAGTCTTTTGAATATATTAATACTTTCACGGTCGTATTCCTCTATAGCTTTTTTATATGAAGCAAGACATTTTTCGCCAAAACCTTCTGTAGAGAAGTTTTCTTCTGCATAGGCTCTTGCATTTATTTCTAAAAGCTCTTTTATCTCAGAATCCTCAAAAATTCTCTCTACAAACTTCTCAAAATCCTGAAAATCTTTGTATTTAAATCCATTGAAGCCATTTTTGATGACCCCATCAAGTACAGAATCATCCCTACAAAGGGCAAGAGTCCCATTTGCCAAAGCTTCATAATAGGTTAGGCCTTGGGTTTCTGATGTGGATGCAGTTGTAAAAATATCTGCTGCCTGATAGTAGCGGTTGACAGAATTTGCATCAACCATACCAGTAAAGATAACTTCCTTGCTAAGCTTATCCGCATCTTCCTTAAGAGTTTTCAGATATGGACCACCGCCAACTATGTAAAGCTTGATGTCATCGTCTTTGAGTCTGTCATAATACTCCATAATTTCCTGGATATTTTTCTCTGCTCCAAGCCTTCCCAGATACAAAAGAACTTTAGCATTTTCAGCCATACCCAAAGATTTCCTCAAAAGTTTTTTGTCATAAAGTTCTGGTATATTGATCCCTGTTGGTATAATATCGATCATCTCATCAGAAATCCCGTATGTTAAAAGAAGCTTTCTTGTCTTATTAGTTGGGACAATTATCCTGTCACAAAAGCCTGCGAAGGTCTTGCTTGCCATAGAAACAAGCTTTTTGCCCGCCCTTCTTGAGGGAATAAAATAGTGGGTGTAATCTTCATAGACCGTGTGATAGGTATGGACAATTGGAATATCAAGACCAGACGCAATACTTCTCGCCATCATAAAGGTCGAAAATTCGCACTGTGAATGAATCACATCTGGGCCCCACTCTTTAATTTCCTTAAGGTGGCTAGTCGCCAAAAGATTTGTAACTCTGGCTTGGGGATAAATTTTAGCTGCAGAAAGACTGCCAACATAATAAACCTTGCCATCTTTGTATGATTTTGTAGTATTAGAAAGAGTAAGAACCCTCACATCATGGCCCTCGCTCACTAAATATTCAATTAAATTCATAACCGAACGTACCACCCCATTAACAACAGGCCAGTACCAGTCGCTTGTAATTAAAATCTTCATAAATCCTCGCTATTAACTCGTTATTAATATAATACTATTATTGGAGGGAATTTTACAATAAACTTCACATTTATGATAATATTTATTAAGTTTCTACTTGATTTTTTATTAAATTATTTTATTTACATTTTAATCTTCGTAATTTTGTAATATAAATTAATTTTTCTATTTACTATTGAATCTTCGTAATAAGGGCGAGGCCCAAGGATTTTTTCACTAAGTGAGTCTAATTATCCAAGATAATATCTTTTATAGATTTGATTTTAAATTATCTTAATCTTATATATTTTCTCAGTCATTCACATGACTGCTCCGTTCAAAGGGGAGGCCCTAGGGGGCGGCAGATGCCCCTATGGTACCCCCAAAAAGTTGCACTTCTAATTTCTTACCTCAAACATATGAA
>CAUPHU010000074.1:0-8012 GCA_963511095.1 uncultured Anaerococcus sp.
AGCATTATCTGTTAGCCAATCGTAGCTAACTGTACTAGTGCTACTAGCCCCGCTTGCCATTACCTTTACTAAGAAACCCCAATCTCCATTAAATCTTGATTCTGGGAACTTGATTTGATAACCAGTTTTTCCTGTGTAAGAATCTACTACTTTGTCTTGTCCTATAATTTTATTAGCGTGATCTTTGTTTAGAACTTCATTTCCCTCATATGTGCCCGCAGTCTGATTTTGCATTTTGTTTCTAGTAGTGTATCTATCTCCAGGGGCTACATCTAGAACTTCAACAGACGTAATATTTCCTCCACCTGTTAGAATAAGGTTTAGTCTGGTGTTTTTGTTTGTACTTCCGCCCCCAACATTTTGATCAGGTTTTAGGTAAATATAAAATTCTATATTTCCATTTTGGTCAATTTTACCATAATGCATGGCATTCGTGTAGGATGGATATGATGGATAGTAATTGTGTCTAGCAGTTTTGGTTGGAATTTGTCCACCTTGCATAGAGATATTGCTACCTGATACTGACACTGTTCCATCATTATATACAGTAATTTGTTTTGAATTTTGATCTAGCTTATATCCAGAAGGAGCCTTGTTTTCTGTAAGGGTGTATGTGCCTGGCCTTATGTTCTTAAAGCTTGCCCTTCCATTTGCATCTGTTTCTAGCTTAATGGTTTCTCTAGCACTTTGTAGGGTAAATACGGCTCCAGCTAGTCTTTTAGAGTGGTCATTCCTATCAGTTTTTACGATTGTAAAGTCAGCATCCTTTTCATTTGTATATTCTGACATTACGTTATAGATATGGTATGCCCCATCTTCTAGCTTATAGTAGTTGTACTTTTCTTTGTAGGTGTAAGTCTTTCCATAAATATCAGGTTCAGTTGGACCTGGTAGTGCTTGGACTATTACAGGTTTTATTTTCTCCTTAATAGTATCTAGCCATCCACCTTCATTTTGTTTTGTCTTGATATTCCATGTTTTGACAGCAGGCAGGTCAATTTCCCTGTCAGCAATGCCAGCTTGTCCTTGAGGAATATATAAGGCTTCTCTTATCAGATCATTTCCGTCAGCATCTGTGACATTAATTTTCTGCGCTGGCATATTTTTACTTGAGTCAATACCAGCCCAAGTTTGTTTGATTTTTATAGGTTGGTATTTATTGATAGTTACTCCAGATAGGGAATAACCATCTATTGATTCTTCTTTTAAGTTTGTATCAAATTGGTAGACAGCAATAGTTCCTACCTTTTGATTTTCATCTGGTAAGTTAAATCTAACTGGGAACTTGCTTAGATTATTCCTAGAATAGCTAGTATCTTGCTTCATCTTACCATCTTTCGGATCTAGATAATAAACTGCACTCCTGCCTGTACTTCCATTATAAGATTGTTTAGAATCTATATCTCTTGTTTCTAGAGGAAGTTTGGCGGAAATTTCTTTTCCATTAATATCTTTATTATCCCTGGTTGAAATAGCATCTGTTACTGTCCACTGGGCTGTATCTTCAGTTCTGAATTCACCTAGGATTGTAGTCCTATTATTGATACCTACTCTATTTGGTGTAACTTCTGAAATTTGGGCTTCGGTGTAGGCTTCATCTACTACAAATCTTTTCGCACCAACCTTACCTTTTTCTGTAAGCGCTATGGAGAAATCAAGCAAGTAGGATGATTGTTTTTCTGTAGCTCCAGTATAGAAGTCGTAGGTTATATCTTTTCTAGATTCTTGTAAGTCATGGTGTTTAGAGCTAACTATACCAAGCTCATGATTTTTATTAAGCTGTGATTCTAATTCTACAGGCTTACCATCTATTTTGACTTTAGTAATCTCTCCGAGGCCTGATCCTTTAACAGTTGTAAAGTTTGCTTTATAACCAAGAGCTTTCAAATCTGTATCTGATGTTATCCTAAAGGTCCAGTTGTATCCTTCTATCTTCTTATCTTTGATAACAGGCTTGGCTGAAGCATCTAGGGTCACCTTGTAGTTTGAGTCGTCCGGCTCGATTATTTGAGTGACGTCATCACTACCTGGTTCTATGATTGTGCCTACTTGTCTACCATTCTTATCTACCTTTTGTGGTAATAAGTTCTTTGGATTTACTACACCTCTCCCAGATATACTATTTGTTACAAAAAACTCTCCATCTTTATCAAGAGTAATATTGTCTATATTATAGTCAACAGGTATATCTAAAGGTACTGCGTAATTTTGAGTCACATCCATTATGAAAGTATATCTTATTGTATTTTTCTCTTCATCATATGATGGAACAGCCGCTTTAACCCCTTGAATATACATATCTGGCAATTCAGATGGGTTATTTACTGTAAGCTTGTCATCAAGCTTTATTTCAAAGTATTGATTCTCTTGAATATGACCATTTGCCATAGATGAATGGTAAATCGTCCTTACATGGAATTTCTTTCCCTCTAAGTTTAGACCATTTTCATTTACTTCAAAGATATGAGGTCTAAAGTTTTCGTTTCTATCTTTTTCTACAAGAGCTCTTATTGCATCGCCATTGTCGTCCATTAGTTTGGCTTGGTCGGCTTTTGAAAGTTTGTATTTTGTTTCAAAAGAATCAAGAAGGTTTTGAATATCTTCTAGGGTCTTTGACTTATCAGCTAAGGCCGCCTTTAGTTCCTTGTCTGCCTTGGCTAGGTCTGTAAGGCCCATTAGGCTTTTGAAGCCATCTAGGACTCCCGTTTTCTTTTCTTCCTTTTTTGCGGCTTCTTTTAGTTTGGCAAGGTCCTCGTCGAAGGCTTTTTTGTTTGAGCCTCGTTTTTTGGTTCTTCTTCCTTTTTATCTTTATCGACAGGTTTTTCTGCTGGTTTTTCTTCTGATTTTTCATTTGATGTATCTTGTGGGTAGGCATAGTCGATTATTTCGTCGATGTTTAGGTTGGCTGCCTTGTTTGTTTGCTTATTTAGGCCAGAAAGGATTGATTCAATGAAAAATTTTAGGTCAGCTTTGTCGATATTGGTATTTGTCGCTTGGGCTTTTGTGAAGTTTTTCAGGTCTTGGTCAGTAATCTTTTCTTCGTTGTAGGAGTTTAGATTTTCAGCAAGGTTTGTAATAACTTCTTCTTTTGAAGGATCAAGCTTGTTTTCTGCTTTGAGTCTAGAAATTAGGCTGTCTTTATTTAGAATTAGGGCAGATATATCATTTGCCTTGTTTTCCTCTTGAGATTCTTCTTCTTTTTCTTTGACTTCTACAGGGATTTCATTTCCAGATGAATCTGTGACCCTAATATCGGTATCACTTTCTTTTTCGCTCTTTGCGTCTTCTATCTTTATATCGTGGTCATCTTCTTTAGATTCTTCTGACTCTTCTTCTTTTTCTATGTTAGAATCTTCCCCAGGGCCATCTTCTTCGTCATTTGCCCCTCCGTCTTTTTTGTCTTTGTAGGATGGGTTTTTGACCTGTCTTCCATTTAGGCTATAGGCTTTGACATCTGGATTGTTTTTGTCAACCTTTGTTTTTAGGCTAAGTTTTGCTATGTAGCCCGCTGGGATTTCAAATTCAATTTTGTTTGAGAAGTCTATTGATTGAGAAAATTCTTTTTTGAGGATGTAGCCTTCGTTTGAGTTTTCATAATAATCTAGGTTTATCTTTGTATCCTTGGTGTCTTGTTTGTCATCTAGTTTGAATTCATAGCTTAGATTTTCACTTTCCTTTGTATCATTTGCTAGATAATCTGTCCAAAGAATGGTTTCTTTTGTAGAAAATAATTTGAATAAGTCGCCCGCTTCTATTTGACCTTTTAGATTGTCTGTTTTTTTGTCATTTACTTTTAGGCTTGTTTTTTCTACTTCCTTGTCATTTTCTTTTGTGATTTCTTTTTGACTTATGAAGTTTGTCTTAAGATTTAGGCTGTCTTTGTCATAATATAGGCTTACTAGCATGTCATAGGTCCTAGCATCTTTTGCTTCTCTTATATCTGCTGCAGCTTCTAAGATTATTTCATCTTTGATTTTGCCCTTTAGATTTAAGTCTTTTAGGTCTGTTGTTTTTTCTATCTCTTCAAAGTCTATTTCCTTTTCGCCTTCTGGGCTAAGAGCCTTGGCTTGTTGGAGTTTGACTTTATTTATGGATGAGTTTGGGTTTGGAGTTAGGTTTAGGTTTATTTCTTGATCTACCTTATCTCCAGTATTTTTCTTTGAGATTTTTATCTCATAGATTATCTTATCCAGGCTTTCTAGTCTGGCCCTCACTTCCATTTTGATATGATCATTTTCTCTTTGGTAGAAATTTCCTTCTGTAGGTATAATTTCCTTATTTATTTCCCTATTTTCTATAAGACCCATCACGGATGAGTTCTGATCATATAATTTTATCTGATTATCAGATGCAAATGCAGCTGTTGGTATACTCATAGCAGTAGCCATAGCCAGTGCAAATACTTTTTTTGTTATGGTTTTAATTTTCCCCTTCATATATGCCTCCTTCCTCTGGGTAAATTATCACTTTTCACTTTAATTTTTGTTCTATCAAACGACCACTTTTTCACTTTTTGCTCCTTCAGTTTATCTATATGCATGACAAATTGGGGTATAAAACCCCATTATAATTTTTAATCTACTTTTACATATACACTATATTCAAAGTCTATCTCAAATCAAGCTCATCCCCTAAAATCATAGGACTTTGAGCAAATCATTAGTAAATGAAATTTAACAAACTTTTGCTTATTTATCAGCAAATAAAATTCATCTACCTTCGCTTGATTTTGTCTACCTACCGATTCTTGTATCTTAATTCTATTTTAGCACGTATAATAAAGAAAACAAGATAAAAATGACCCGTACATATTTGCTCTGTTGGTTGAAAGATAAATATACGCACAAAAAAACTGACCCTAGATGAATACATCTTTGGGTCAGTAAAAATTTAATTTGATTTTAAGCTTAGTAGCTAGTTTTGACCATATTTTTTCTTGATGTTGTAGTAAAATCCTGCAAGAGACATTAGGATTAGTCCAAGAACAGTAAATCCTATCCAAACACCAGGGCCACCGGTCATTGGGTAAACAACTTTTTTGTTTACCACCTTGATAGTTGAGATGTTTTTATCATCTGTACTATCACCGCTTGTATCTTCGCTATTTGTTGTCACATTTTCGATTAGATAGCCTTGGTTGTTTAATTCCTTTAATTTTTCTTGATTATTAGATAAATCATCAATTTCTGAAGGATCTATACTAACATCACCAGTTTCAGGATTTTGGTCAATTCCACCAGCTCCGCCTGGTTGTGTCTCTGCTCCATTATCTTTATAATCAAGCGCTTCTTTATAGACTGGTATACTAGCTGCTAGAGTATTACTTAGTTTAGAAATATTTTCCCTATTTTTTACATCTTCTTTGTTAATACCTAGGTTTCCTAAAATGTTTTTCTCTTTATACGAATCTAGATTTGGATTTTCTTGGTCTAATAGTAGTGTAACTGATTTTATATTGTCACCTTCTACTATATTTCCTTTTGTTGAACCCCCATCATTGTAGGCTAACAACCAACCATTATCCTCTTTATCTTCAAGTATCATTAGGTGATTGCTATCGAAGTTAGTCGATACTTGTCTAGCTTTTTCAACAGCATTGTCTAAATGGCCTCCATAATACCATCCATACTCAGTGTTGTCTTTAACTTGACTTTGTTTAAGTTCAAAGTTTTTGGCTTGACCAGCTGGACTTGGTCCAAGTACGACTTCTTGACTTTCATTTTCGTTTGAAATAACTGTTATATAAGCCTTGTCGCCATATTTCTTTTCTAAGTTGCTGGCTATTCCTTCTAGTTGGCCATTGAAGGAACTTACTAGGTCTTCACTCCTATCTTTGACATTTTCAACTATAAAGATAAAGTTAAGTCTTCCGTCCACTTCGGATGCGTAGGCAGTATCTAGTATAGAATTATTTCTAATATAAGATGCCGCTTGTTTATTAGGTTTAACCGTGATAGTTGTTTTGCCGTCGTTATCTACAACAACATTCCATTTGATTTTTGTAGGCACAAAGCCCTTGGCAGGTTTTGTTTCTTCTAGGATGTAGGTTCCTGTTTCAAGGTCTCTAAATATTATTTCACCCTTTTCATCAGATTCTACTTCTTTGCTAAAGCTTGTATCAGTTACGCCTGTTAGCTTAAACTTAGCACCAGCAAGTTTCTTGTCTTCTTCGTCGACTTTGATAAGTTTAAACTCACCTTGTGCCTTTTTGTTTACTACATTTAGGGTCAGGGTGTCATCTGTTCTTGTGGTGGACACATTTCCTTCTGTTGCTGTGATGTTTACCCTGCCTTCATTTACGCTGACATTCCACTTAGCCTTGCTTAGGCTGTATCCATCTGGAGCCTGTGTTTCTTCTAGTAGGTATTCTCCATCTTCTAGGTCAGCAAATTCTATTAGACCAGTAATTTCCTTACCATCAGAATCTTTTACGACTTCTTGTTTGATAGGATTTTTCTTGTCAGCTACTCCATCGGTAACTTTGTATAGTGCAAATTCTGCACCTTTAAGTTTTTCAACTCCATCTTCGCCAACTTTTTGGACTCTAAATTTAGCTCTGATTGGGGTGTTTTTGATTTGAGTAACTAAGACGTCATCGTCGCCGCCTACTATACCCTTGTCGTTCTTTTTGATATCGCCGTCAATATCTACAAAGAATTCATTTACAAATTCACCTTTTGCATCCCTTATTGGTTCGTTATCTACTGGTTTGTCTTCAACTTTATAACCTTCTGGTACTTTTACCTCGTAGATCTTGTAGTGACCTGTTCCTAGGTTCTTAAGTTTGAATTTACCTTGGGCATCAGTTTTGAAGGTAGTTCCGCCATCTGAGTTTTTAATTTGAACATATTCTTTATATGTTACACCTGTATTATTTCTCTTTCCTTGTTGGTCCCACCAGATTTCAAACTCAACGCCTTCAAGAGCTTTTTCTGTCTTGCTATCTATCTTAGTAAATTCTATCTCATTGGATTTGTTTACTAGTTGTAGTTTAGGTGAGCTTGTATCTTTATTATCTATATCAGCATCAACATCAGTATCAAGCTTTGGATTTTCACTAATAGTTGTTGTGCTATCATCTTTTACTTCTACCTTCCAAGTATTGACAGTTCTTACATAGCCGTCAGGAGCCTCAAACTCTCTTAGTTCGTATTCTCCTACTGGTAGGTTTTCGTAGTTGACTGTAGCGTCTCCATTTGTAAGGGCATCTCCAGAACTTGTTGTAAATGTCCCATCTGTCTTTACATATTGGCCTGATTCTATGTCTTTTAATAAGAATTTAGCACCTTCAAGTGGTATAGTTGCGACATAACCGTTGTAATCACGTTTTTCAACTTTTTTAACTTGGAACTTACCTCTTCCCTTTTCTTTGTTAACTATCTCAATAGGTTGAGTAACATCATCAAGGTTTTGGTAATAATTATTGCCAACTGTGATGTTTTTAATATCAAGTGTTCCTCTTGCAACAGTAAACTCTGCTACAATTTGTCCTTTTTCATCATTATCTGTCTTAATCGTTTTGTATCCATCAGGTGCTTGTGTTTCTACAAGTTGGTATCTGCCTGCTTTAGTTGCTGATAAGGCAATTATACCATCATCTAGAGTTTCAATATTTTCTAAAACTGTTTCTCTATGAGATTGAAGCTTTCCGTTATCATCATAGCTATCCCAAACCCTATCAAGTTTAAACTTAGCCCCTTCTAAGGCCTGCTTGTCCTTTCCTATCTTCTTAAACTTAATCTCGTTGATTTTGTTGTAGATTGGATAGGCTTTATTTGGATCAAATTCTTCTATAGTTTCTTTACCATACTTTTGATTAGTTATAAGTTTTGTAACTTTACCATCTTTAACAGTAAAGCTTGCTACTACAATTTTCTCTTCTAGATATGGATAGCCTTCTGGTGATACTGTTTCATAAACTGTGTATGAGCCGTCTTCTAAGTTATCAAAGCCAAACTTACCTTCCTTGTCAGAAGATGTTAGTGAGCCTGTAACTTCTTTATTACCTTTAT
>CAUPHU010000075.1:0-7936 GCA_963511095.1 uncultured Anaerococcus sp.
TAATAGATCTTATGATCCAGAAAAAATAATTGAAAGAGAGCAATATTGGAAAAAATGCTTCGATACTATCAATAACGGATATAATAGCAACTAGTTAGATTTCCCAGTCATTTAACTGGGAAATTTTTTATGTCATTATGATATAATAATACATATAAAGAAAGGATTTTTATGAAGATTATTATTTCACCAGCTAAGAGTTTTAAACATTTTGATAATATTATTACTGAAGAGCTTTTATTTCCTGAAAAGACTAGGATTTTGGTTGAGAAGATTAAGAAGCTTTCCATGAATGAGATTGGTAACCTTAATTCTACCAATGATAAATTAACTGAAAAAGCTTATCTTGACTACCAATACTTTGATTTTGACAATTTAAATAATCCGGCGCTTTTTTCCTATGATGGACTTGTTTTTAAGCAGTTTGATATGGATGATTTTGATGATTTGGATTATTTAAATAACCATGTTTATATTCTGTCTGCCCTTTATGGCCTTTTAAAGCCAATGACGGGGATTTCCGATTATAGGCTTTATTTTGATAACACCATGTATGATTTGTATGAATTTTGGGGAGATGATTTATATAAAAAACTTTTTGAAGACGGCGATCTTGTTTTAAACCTTGCGTCTAAGGAATATACCAAGACTATCAGACCATTTCTTAAGGATTCCGACAAGTTTTTGACTGTAGACTTTAAGGAAGTTCGTGACGGTAAATTAAAGTCCATAGTTTCTTATACGAAGCAGGCGAGAGGTGCTATGCTAAAGGAAATTATCACAAGGAAAATAGAGGATATAGATGAGGTGAAAAAGCTAAATATAAATGGCTACACCTATGACCCATATAATTCCACAGCGGACACTCTTACATTTGTAAGAAATGGGGATAAATAATGAGACTTCTTCATTTATCTGACCTTCATATAGGTAAAACTTTGGGAAATTTTTCACTTTTAGAAGACCAAAAATACGTCCTTGACCAGATTCTTGAAATTATTAAAGAGAACAAGGTTGAAGCTGTAATGATTGCTGGTGATATTTTTGATACGGCAATAGCTCCAGCGGCAGCCCTTGACCTTTATAATTATTTTATAGAAAAGATTATTTTTGATATAAAAATCCCGGTCCTTGCAATTTCTGGCAACCACGATTCTGCCAAACGTCTTGATGTAAACAAAAACTTTTACAAGACAAATAGGTATTATCTGGCGGGCGAATTTACAGATGAAGTTGTGACTTTAGAGGACCAATATGGGCCTATTCATTTTCATCTCGTCCCTTTCATGTCCCTTGCCAAGGGAAGATTAATTTTTGACGGGGAAATCACAGATTTTACAGACCTTTACAAAAATGCTCTGGCTAATATTCCTTATGATGATAGGAATGTATTGATTACTCATTGTTACGCATCAGGAAGTGTGGGAAGTCTAGAAACTGCCTATACTGAAGGGCAAAAGCCCCTTACAATAGGTGGCTCTGACATGATGGATGCGAATCTTTTTATGGATTTTGACTATGTGGCCCTAGGTCACCTTCATTCTGCCCACTATGTTTTGGACCCAAAAATTAGGTATTCTGGTACTTTTATGCCCTATTCTTTTGACAAAAAAGATATTAACAAGTCTGTGACTCTTGTCGATTTGGGAAAAGATTCAGTCGATATAGAGAAGATTCCAATCAAACTTCTAAGGGATTTTGAGGTGAGAACTGGATTTTTTGACGATTTGATAAGTGAAGAGCCGAGTGATTCTTATATCAAATTCATCCTCGAAGATAAGGGGACAATAGAAAACGCCATGGCCAAATTTAAGAAGAAATTCCCAAATGCAGTCCTTATAAATTACGGGTCAAGGTCGGTTTTTGCCTTTGAAAATAAGGAAATTGATATTGATATAGAAAATAAAACCAGCCTAGAGCTTTTCGAAGACTTTGTAAAATACAAGGATAATAGGGACTTGTCTAATGATGAGATAGAGATTTTAAAAGATGTGATAGGGGATATAAATGAATGTTAGAAAATTAAAAATGAGAGGATTTTTGACCTACAAAGGCGAGGTCGAAATTGATTTTACAAGACTTTATGACAAGAAAATATTTTTAATTTCTGGACCTACAGGATCTGGCAAGACTACGATTTTTGATGCTATTGCTTTTGCTCTTTATGAAAAAGTACCAAGGGATATTGCCATGGAAAATCTAAGGAGTGATTATCTTGCTGAGGATGATCCCTTTACATTTGTAGACCTAGAATTTGCCATAGCTGATAGGATTTATAAAGTAATAAGAATTCCAAGTCAGAGGGCAGTGGAGATAAAAAATCCAAAAAATATCGGACACAGGGTTGAGTTTTATGATATTACCAATGAAAAAATCCTCCTTGCTGATAAAATTAAGGACGCAAGTGATCATATAAAAGATATTGTAGGCCTTGATGAGGGCCAGTTTACAAAAGTAATGCTTTTAGCTCAAGGCCAATTTCAAAAGTTTTTGATTTCAAAATCAGATGAAAAAGCCAAACTTTTATCAGATATTTTTAAGACTGACGCCCAGAGAGCCATTCAAGACTCGCTTAAAGAAAAGGCTAAGGAAAATAGGGACAAAATAAGTGAAATCGATAAAAATCTTTCTAATGTGATTTCCTATAATGAGATTTTATCAGAAAAAATTGAGCCAGACCAGATTTTAAGACATGATTTTCCTGGTATTGAAAATACAGCAAGTGATTTAATTAAGACTCAAAAATACTATTTAAGTCTGGTAAATAATTCCCTTGAAAATTTAAAAGTAAAAGAAAAAGATTTAATAAAATCTTTAGAAAAGGCCAAGACTACAAACGAAAATATTGAAAAATACAAAAAATCAGAATTTGCTTTTGCTAATCTTTATAAGGATTATGAAAAAAACACTCTCCTTAAAAAGGACCTAAAACTTTTAGAATATGCTATTTCTATTGAAATCTACGAAAAAAGGCTAGTTGAGGCAAAGAAGGATTTAGAAAAGCTTAATAAAGAGCAAAAAATTACGGACAAAGATTTATCTGAAAAGACAAAAGCCTTGGAGAATTTGGAAGGTGATGTAAAAAACCTTGCTGATAAAAGGGCTAAGCTTGATAAGCTAAAAATAGGTTATTCTGAAAAGCTTAAGGAAATATCTGAATTTGACGACTTTCTTAAGATAAAAAGAGACTTTGAATCTGTAAAGAATCTGGAAAAGGAAAGCCAAGGACTTAAAGATGAAATTGAAAAAGATTCCATAAAATTGGAAGCTTTGCGAAAAAGTTATGATCAGACAAATATTGACTTTAGCGAAAAAAGAGATGAGGCCTATAAGTTAAGGGAGAAAATTTCTGAAACTAGGTTAAAACTAGAGAAACTAGAGAAAGATTTTGAAAAACTCGGTCAGAATATCAAATACGAGGGCGATCTCGGTTCTTTATCTCAAGAACTTTCAAAAATAGAAAAAGACGAGGGAAGGGCCATTTCTGAAAAGGACTATGTTGAGATAAATAAGTTAATAGATAGGCTAAATGAGGAAGGAATCTGTCCAGTTTGCGGCAAATCCTATGAAGGCCATAAGGAAAAACACGCCCTTACAGGCCTTGACCTAGATAAAATTAGAAAAAATCTTTCAGACATAAGGATAAATCTTGAAAAAACTAGGGCAATTTATGATAAAAATCAAAAGGACTTGGCCTTTTCCTATAATTATGAAGAGATAAAAAAGATTATAGGAGAAAATGAGAAGATTTTGTCTTCTTATAATAATTTATCAAAAGAAAATGCCAAAGCTATAAAATATTTGGAAGAAAAGCAAAAGAGACTTGAAACCGAAATCAAAGCCCTAATAGAAAATAAAAAGCAGAAAGAAAATAATTTTGAAGAAATTAGTCGAAAATTAAAAGATTTTGAAGATCTTAAGCTTAAATTTTTGGCAAGCGAAAAAGCTATGGCAGGAGTAGATAGGGATAAGCTAATTGAAGACAAGATCAAATTTGAGTTTGAAATAGAAAGTATTTCAGGATTTATTTACAAAACAGAAAGAACTTACAATGACCTAAAGCTTGCTATAAATTCCTTAAAATCAAAACTTGCTGGCATTATAGAAAATATAGAAAAAGCTACTTCCAATATAAAAGTATATGAAAAAGAATTTGAAGAGAAAAGAAGCGAAGAATTTGAAAGTTTTGATGCTTATAAGTCACACCTTGGCAAAAAAGATGAGCTTACTGATAAAAAATCTTATGTTGAAAAATATTTTAATGATCTTGAAAGAGAAAAGACTCTTAGGGATAGCCTTTCCGATTACAAAGACTTAGAAATCCAAGATTTAGAAGAGTTTGAAAAGGATTTAGAAGAAATCGCAAGTAAGGTTAGAGTGATTGACGAGGAGAAAACCGCCCTTTCTTCAAAAATTGACAGGCTAAATGAAGATTTGACCCTTATAAAAAATATTGGGGCAGATTTTGATAAAATAAAGAGTAAGGCATCGACAATTTCAGCCCTATCGGATCTTGCAAATGGGGTTACAGGCTCTGTAAAGGGAGTTGAAAAGCTTGATTTTGAGACCTTTATCCTTTCAGTTTATTTTGATAAGGTACTTGAATACGCCAATCTTCGTTTTAATAAAATGACAGACGGACAGTTTTCAATTGTTAGAAAGGCAGAAGCCTTAGATTTGAGGAGCAAAATGGGTCTTGATATAGAAATCCTAGACTCAAATACCGGCAAGAAAAGACCAGCTGCAACACTATCAGGTGGGGAAAATTTCCTAGCATCCTTATCGCTTGCCTTGGGTCTTTCTGATGAAATTGCCGCTGAAAATGGAGGAATTAGGATAGATACGCTCTTTATCGACGAAGGTTTTGGGACCCTTTCCCACGAATTTTTGTCAAATGCCATAGGGACAATAGAAAACCTATCAAAGGAAGATAAGTTTATCGGCCTAATTTCCCACGTGGACGAACTCAAAGATGCTATTGAAGCAAAGATTTTAATATCTTATGACCCTTCTAGTGGGTCAAGTTTGGAGATTTTAAATGATTAATATAATAATTTCAGATGACGGCAAGACAAATAGCCATTATCTTTATAAGGAAATTGAAAAACGACTAGATTCTGGGAAAAAGTCGATTCTGATTGTGCCTGAGCAGTACACACTAGAAACCGATATAAATTTCCTAAAATCTATCAAGTACAAGGCAGTAATGGATGCAAAAGTTCTGTCCTTTTCATCCTTTGCGAGCTTTTTTATGGATAATTTCCTCGTTACAAAACATGAATTTTTAAACAAGGAAGGCAAACTTATCCTTCTTACAAGCATCCTTCAAGACTTAAATGATGATTTGATTTTATTTAAAAATTCTTACCAAAATATAGACTTTATTAATTCTTTAGTTGGCCTTATTTCAAGCTTTAAAGACAATAATTTTGACGAAGAGTTTTTCAAAAATATCCTAGCTAGCGAAATTTCTGACATGTCTAAGGATAAGTTTGAAGAATTAAGGCTAATTATTTCTGCCTACCAAAAGGAAATTGACGGAAAATATTTAGATAAAGAAGATATTTTATCCTTTGTAGGAGAAAATATAGAAAAATCTGATTATCTTAAAGATTATGAGTTTTTTATAGATAAGTTTGACTTCTTTGAAGATAGGAAAATTGATCTGATAAGAGCTCTTGATAGCAAAGGAATAGATATAGATATTGCCCTAAATATCAACCCTCTTTACATCAAAGAACCTCATTTGAGACCAGAAATTTTTGATACCACAAAAAGAACCTTTGATATTTTTAGGGAAGAATTTGAGACAAAGATCCAAGTTCTAGAGTCTGGTGAAAATAAAACTGACCTAAATCATCTAAAAGAAAATTTTGAAAAGTTTAGGGTAAATCCTTACGAAGAGAAGCCTTTAAATATCAAAATCTACGAGTCTATTTCAACAAAATCTGAAGTGGAAAATATGGCTGTCCTTATAAGCAAAATGATTAAAAACGATAAAAATCTCCGCTACAAGGACATGGCTCTTTATCTTACAAACACAGAAGAATATGAAAACGAGCTTATAAAGACCTTTTCCAGATTTAATATTCCAATCTTTCTTGACAAGAGAAGGAAGTTGGCAGATAACCACATAATTAAAACCATTTTCGCCCTCATAAGGCTTAGGGTAAATTCTTATAGGGCAGAAGACCTCTTTTATATCCTAAATTCCAAGCTTCTTTCAATTGACGAAGAAGATTCCAAATCTCTGATAAATTTCCTAACCTATAGGAAAATCAAGGGCCTTATGTTTGAAAATGATAAGTTTTTCACCCTTGATATTGATTTTTACGAAAAAAATCTAGCTAAGGATCCCAAAAAAGTTGAGAAGCTTTCTAAGAAAAAATTAGAATATGAAAGGGTAAATAGAGTTAGGGATAAGATTTTTTCTTTAATAAAAGGTTTAACTAAAGAAGAAATGGACGTCAAAACTACTGCTACAGCTATCTACAAGATGGCAGCTCATCCTGATTTTAGGGCGGGGATAAATTCTTTCCAAGATAAGGTTTTGTCAAACGGAAGTCTTGATGATTATAAGGAAAATGAGCAGATTTGGGACGAATTTATGGGAATTTTAGATCAGATGGTCCTCTTGATGGGTGATAGAAAGATGAGTCTTCTAAGAGTATATAGCCTTATAGAATCTGTATGTAAGGATGTACAAATCGGCTTAATTCCACCATCTAAGGACCACTTGATTCTGACAGATTTCGCCCGTGATAGGGTTTCAAATAAGAAGATAAATATTCTAATGGGAATGGATGACGCATATTTTCCTTCACAAGAAGTCAAAGACTATATAATTAGTCCGGATGAAATCGAAGAGCTTTCTGAAAAAGAGATTGACCTTAAGTTATACAGCCAGGATAGGGAAAATATCGAGCTTTTAAACCTCTATAAAATAATTTCAGGTTCAGAAAAACTAATTATTTCCTATGCCCTTTCTGACAAGGAAGGAAAGGAACTTAACGAAAGCTTAGTAATTCGTGATTTTTATAAGATTTTCCCATATTTAGAAAAGAAAATCATCTTAGACTTGGGAAGAGAAGATGTTATTCATAACAAAGAAAGCCTTAAAAAATACACGCTTAAAGTCCTAAATAAGGTCTCAAATAATGAAAATCTAAACGAGAATGATAGAGAATTAGCCCTAGCTTTCATGGCTTATCTTAAAGAAAATGATGAGGATATCCAAAACAAAAAGATTTCCGACAAGATTAAAAAGGGACTTTTCTATACCAATGACAAAAGTCCTCTTCCGATTGAGATAAGAGAAAGGCTTTATAATAAAAACGCCTTTTCAGTTTCAGAAATCGAAACCTATTCGGCCTGTCCTTACAAACATTTCATTGCCTACGGCCTAAGGCCTGATGTCGAAAAAGAATTTGATGTGGATGCTCTTGATATTGGAAATATTGTCCACAAGTCTTTTGAAGACTTATCAAGGCTAATTAAGGAAGAAAATCTCGAAGATCTTACAAGTGATAAACTAAACGAACTTCTTGAAAGAAATTTCAAAGAAGGGATAGACCTAAACCTCGATGAGGCGAGAAAAGAAAATCCAAAGAATAAATACATCCTAAAAAATATCCACCAAGCAGCAAAGAGAAATGCCAAAGAAATTGTAAACCAATTAGAAAAAGGCGAATTTAGGCTGTCTAATTTCGAGGAAGATTTTGATAAAAATGGGCTATTTAAGCCGGTTTATGTGGATGATGAAAATTATCTAAGAGGTAGGATTGACAGGATTGATAGGGCGGGAAACCTGCTTAGGGTAATTGATTATAAGACTGGCAATAAGGCCTTTAACCTCCTAAGCATCCTAAATGGCAAGGACCTACAATTAATTGTCTACCTAATGGCAATCGATGATGATCCAAAAGGTTTTGAGCCA
>CAUPHU010000076.1:0-7846 GCA_963511095.1 uncultured Anaerococcus sp.
TCGTTAAGGAGCATAGCGTCCTCGAAGTTGTAGCCTTCCCAAGTTGTGAAAGCTATAAGGATATTTTTACCAAGGGCAAGCTCGCCGTTGTCTGTTGATGGACCGTCAGCTAAAACTTGGCCTTCGCTTACTTCTTCATCTAATTTTACAATTGGTCTTTGATTTATGGTTGTGCCTTGGTTGGCTCTTTCAAATTTAAGAAGGTCGTAGGTAATTACATCTCCATTTGTTGGTTTTACCTTGATCTTATCAGCTGAAACGTAAACTACTTTTCCGTCTGTTTTTGAAACAACACATACACCTGAATCCTTTGCAGCCCTATGCTCTATACCTGTTGCTACAATTGGCGCAGCAGATTTGATAAGCGGCACTGCCTGACGCTGCATGTTGGCACCCATTAGGGCACGGGTTGAGTCGTCGTTTTCAAGGAATGGAATTAGGGAAGCTCCTACAGACACGATCTGTTGTGGAGAAACGTCCATGTATTGGATAGAGTCTCTTGGGTAAATATCATTTTCACCCCTAAAACCTCTACCAGATACCCTATCATTGATAAATCTGTTGTTTTCGTCAAGCGGTTCGTTGGCTTGGGCAATTATAAAGTTATCTTCAATGTCTGCTGTTAGGTAGTCGATTTCGTCAGAAACAACTCCCCCTTCTTTAACAACCCTGTAAGGTGTTTCGATAAAGCCGTATTTGTTAACCCTTGCGTAGGTTGTTAAGGATGTGATAAGACCGATGTTTGGTCCTTCTGGAGTTTCTATCGGACAAATTCTACCGTAGTGAGAATCGTGTACGTCCCTTACCTCAACACCTGCCCTGTCTCTTGAAAGACCGCCAGGTCCTAGAGCAGAAAGTCTTCTCTTGTGGGTTAATTCACTCATTGGGTTGGTTTGGTCCATGAACTGTGAAAGCTGGGATGAACCAAAGAATTCTTTAATAACAGCTGTGACTGGTTTGATATTGATAAGTCCTTGTGGTGTTGCAATATCAGGATCTTGTGTTGTCATTCTTTCACGAACAACTCTTTCCATCCTTGCAAGACCTACCCTAAATTGGTTTTGAAGAAGCTCACCAACACCTCTTACACGACGGTTGCCAAGGTGGTCTATATCATCAGTTTCACCTACCCCTTCAAATAAGTTGAATTGGTAGTTTACAACTGCAAGTATATCTGACTTTGTGATGTGCTTTGGAGAAAGTTCTTTCTTCCTTCTTTGCATCATTTTCACAAGTTCTTCGTCATCTTCTGCTTCTTCTATAATTTCCATCATTACTGGATAGTAAACTTTTTCGCTAAAGTCATCAAGGTCAATATCTAAGCCTTCAAGTCTTTCAAAAGCTTTGATATCTACGAAGTTATTTCCAACAATTGTAAGTGTTTGTTCCTTATCTTCTGAGTTTAGTTTTTTAATTTTAACAGAAACTATACCAGCATTTTCAATTGCAATTGCTGTATCCCTATCGATTAGATCGCCCTCTTTAGCAAAGATTTCTCCTGTTTCTGTATCAACAATATCACTTGCGGCAACTTCGTCAGTAATTCTTGGGGCAAGGGCAAGTTTTAGGTTGTATTTATACCTACCAACCTTTCCCAAATCATATCTCCTATCATCAAAAAGAAGATTGTTGATAAGGGTTGTAGATGACTCAAGGGAAGCTGGGTCACCTGGTTTTAATTTTCTGTATATTTCTATTAAGGCCTCTTCGCTATTTTCAGAATTTTCTTTCTCTAGGGTATTTCTTAAGTGCTTTGTATCACCTAGGGCCTTGATTATTTCTTCATCTGTATCAAATAAAAGCGCACGCACAAGGGTAGTAGCTGGAAGCTTTCTTGTCCTATCAAGCCTTACGTTTACAGTGTGGCTTGCGTCTGTATCAAATTCTATCCAAGCACCCCTGTTTGGAATAACTGTGGAAGAATATTGCTTATCCCCGCTCTTATCTGTTTCTTCTGCATAGTAAACACCTGGAGATCTTACAAGCTGGCTTACTATAACTCTTTCCGCACCATTTATAACAAAGGTTGCAGAATCAGTCATCATTGGGAAATCTCCCATGAAAACTTCTTGTCTTTTGATCTCACCAGTTTCTTTATTAAATAATATAGCCATAACCTTAAGGTCTCTAGCATAGGTTAGGTCTTTATATTTAGCTTCTTTGAGGCTATATTTTGGTTCTTCATCAAATTCGTAGCCAGTAAATTCTAGGCTTAATTTGCCGTTATAGTCTTCAATTGGGGAAATATCTTCTAAGATTTCTCCCAGACCTTCATTTATAAACCACTCATAAGAATCTTTTTGAACTTTTAATAAATTTGGTAAATCTAAGACTTCAGGAAACTTTGAGAATGAAACTCTCTCAGTTTTCCCATAATATTTTTTATGATATTGGGCCATTCTTACTCCTTACTTTCTGCAAAAATAGGACAAATAAAATTTGCCTTTTGAGATAAAAAAATCTCGATAAATAGATTTCTAGCAATTGTATATTATACCCTAAAACAATCAACCTTCAAATTATTTATCAAGATTCTCCTTTGTTTTCATCATTATTTCTTATTCTTTTCACTTACTATCTAATTATGATATGGCTATATCGGTATTTGTCAACCTTTAAAGAGATTTTTCGCCAATATTAAATAGGATTTTCAAAAAAAGAATTATTTTTTTCTAAAAACAGGGTCAAAAACCTTATTTCTCCCATATTTTCTCTTTACTATAATTATACAAGTATAAATTTTATAAACAATTTATTTTTTTGTGTTATAATGTATATAATGGAGGACTTATGAAAGACTTTATAAAATTTTTTAGCATAATTACAGGATTATTTAGATCAATTATCAGTATATTACTACTTTTTGCAATAGGATTTATTGTATTTGTGGACACAAGCCTTTTGCTTGCAAGCTTTGACCTTGTGGGCATAACAAGTGTATCACATGCCTTTATCAAGCCGCTATCCCTTACTATAGCTATAATAGCTTTTGTTATAAACACAGCTATTACTAGAAATATCTTCAAGGCAGGCGCAAATGGCAAAGGCCACCTAGCCAACCTATTTTTTGGCCTCTTATTCTTAGGTGTGGATGTATTTTTATATTTCTACCTAAGAGAAAGATTACTTTATATACTAATAGGTTTTAACGGACTCTTAGTTTTAAATTCCCTGCTTGGCCTAATTGGAAACTTCAGAGGAATCTATAAAACAGATGAAGAAAGCCAAAAGAAGACTGAATATATAGAAGTGAAAACAGGTACAACAGACGAGACCTATAAGGAAAATCCTATCAAACTCGATTTCAAAGAAGAATATGACGAAGAAGTTAAAATCATCAAAAAAGATGATACAGAAATTAATGGAGAGTCTGTTATTAGGACAAGTCAGCTTATGGAAGAAGACACCGACCTTAAAAACGAAAACCAAGAAGATTATCAGGTCAAAGATGAGATAGAAGAAGAAATTTCAGAAGAAATTGTAGAAGAAATCGCCGGTCAAAATGAAGAAAACATTTCAGACCCAAGTGAAAGTAAAAAGGTAAACAAACTTGTTGAAGAAAGGGTGGAAAGGGATATGACCTATGACCCAGAACTTGCAGAAGACTTCAAAAAGAAGGAAGATGCTAAAATCTACGACAAATCAAACTTTGTAAGAGACGAAGACTAAGGGCTTAGTGCGCTCAAAGATAATTTGAGTGCAAGCCCTTTTTATTTTAATAATTTTTATAAAAGGAGCATATTATGGAAAAAACTTACCAAAACCTAATCAAAAACCTTTATCCAGACAAAAACTCAATCAAAGACGAGCTGATTTTGTTAAACGCCCAGCAACAGCTTCCTAAGGGAACCGAGTATTTCTTCTCTGATATACACGGAGAAAGCGAAGCCTTTTTGCATTTACTAAGGTCTGCTTCCGGAAATATTAGAGATAAGATTCAAAAGCTTTTTGGAGATACCTTAGAGAAAAAGGACCAAGATGACCTAGCCCAACTAATCTACGACCCTGATTTAGTTTTAAAAACCCTAGATGATTCCGGAAAAATTTCCAAAGATTATCTGACAATCACAATCCACAGGCTAATAAATCTCCTAAAGTTCGTATCAACTAAGTATCCAAAGACCTATGTCAAAAATAAATTCCCACAAAAATACAACCTAATTTTGGACGAACTTCTCTATACCAACGATTCAGAGTACAACAAGCGTGCCTACTACGAGGCTCTTGTGACAAATATGGTTGATTACGATCTGGCCTTTGATTTTATAAAGGTAATCACAACCCTAATCCAAAGAATTTCTGTTGACAAGCTCCACATAGTTGGCGATATCTACGACAGGGGCCCATCTCCTCATATCATTATGGATGAGCTTCTAACCTTTCCTAATGTCGACTTCCAATGGGGCAACCATGACGTAGCCTGGATGGGAGCTTGCTCTGGAAATGAGGCTTTAATTGCAGCTTGCGTTGCAGATGCAATCAAATACAACAACTTCGACATGCTAGAAGACGGCTACGGGATAAACTTAAGAGTCCTTTTCGAATTTGCCATGGAAAATTATGGCAATGACCCTTGTCACTTTTTCCAGCCACGAATCTACGATGATAATATCTACGACAACATCACCCTAGAAGCTGCCGCAAGGATGCACAAGGCGATTTCAATAATTAGGTACAAACTGGACTACGCCCTAATTGAAAGAAATCCAGACCTCAATGTAGACGATAGAAATGCCCTCAAATTTATTGACTTTGAAAATATGACCTACAAGGGTGCAAAATTAAAAGATACCAACTTCCCAACCATAGATCCAAAAAATCCTGCGAAATTGACTCCTGAAGAGAAAAACGTAATTCACGTCCTAAAACAGGACTTCCTCAAAAATAACAAACTAAATAAGCATATAAATTTCCTCTACAAAAATGGAGCAATGTATAAGGTAGAAAATGGATCTCTCCTCTTCCACGGCTGCATCCCACTTACAGAAGATGGCAACTTCCAAGAAGTAGTACTCAATGGTGTAGCCTACAAGGGCAAGGCCCTTATGGATTATTTCGAAAAAATCGCAAGAGACTCCTATTATACCGATAGTCTATACGCAAAGGACATGATGTGGTATCTAATAAGCGGCAGGTACTCTCCAATTTTTGGCAAAAGCCAGTATTCCTATTTCGAAAATATCTTTGTGGATGATAAAAAGCTAAGAAAAGAACACTCAAATCCTTACTACAAACTTTGTGAAAAAGAAGAAATAGTAGATAAAATCCTAGACGAATTTAAGGTAGAGGGCAAAAGACGAAGAATCGTAAATGGCCACGTGCCAGTAATTACAAAAAAAGGCCAAAGTCCTATAAAAGCAAATGGCAAACTCTATGTGATAGATGGCGGCATTTCAAAACCCTATCAAGCCAAAACAGGCATAGCAGGCTACACCCTAGTCTTTAACTCCCACCACCTAGCACTCGCCGAACACAAATCCTACGAATCAATCACAGACAAAGTCTCGTCCTACACCCCAAACATAAAAGAAGTAAAAGTAATGAACCCAAGAATGCTAAGACGTCACACCGACAAAGGCAAAATAAAAGCTAAAAAAATCGAAATCCTAGAAGAACTCTTGGCCCTTTATGACGAAGAGCCTTGGTGATTAAATCTAAAATCAATTTAAATTTACTACTCAAATCAAATTGAAAGTTATGAGCAAAATAAAAGGCTATGACTTAAAAAAATCGTCATGGCCTTTCCAAATTCATAAAAGCTTTAAATTATCGCTAGTACGATGTCTTAGTCTTTTGTTTTAGCTTCCTATACTTATCTCCACACCCTATGCCAAAAAGCATAGAACCGATTATCCATGCATATTCAGTCTTTCCTGTTTTATAAGACATGTATATTGAAGCCAAAAGTGCAATAAATGAGACAAATAATAATATTAACCATAAGTTCTTTTTGTCCATTTTCTACCTCCTAGTTTTTTATATTTACATAACTGGATCGATATAGCCAAGTTCCATAGCCTTATTATAGGCTTCAACAATATTTTTAGCCCTTAACTTATCGTATATATTTGCTATATGGTTATAAAGGGTTCTCTCGCTAATAAAAAGCTTAGCCGCAATATTCTTTTTACTCTCACCCTTTATTAGCTCTTTTAACACTTCTATCTCCCTTTTGGTTAAGGGATCTGAGATGTGCTTGTCTATTTTCTTGAATTTTCCTTTATATACATTTTTTATTCTTTCTAAGAGTTCTTCTATTTCTACAGACTTATTTATAAAATCTTTAACCCCTAAGGCAAAAGCCATATCCTTGTAATTATCTAAATCATAAGAGGTTAAAACTATTATCTTTTGTTTAAGATTTCTATTTAACAAGTCTTTAATTAAATCAAGACCTGTCTTATCATCTTTTAAATTTATGTCAATTAAGAAAATATCATAGGATTCTTCTTTTATCATTTTTAAAAACTTTTGGGCATCAGATACATAAGCACATGAGATATCATCTGCTTGCTCTTCTAAAAGCATCTTTATAGATTGACCAAAAATTTTATGGTCATCAAGCAAAATAATTTTCATTTCTATCCACCTCCAAGGAAACTTTAGTTGAAAGTATTCCCTTGTTTAATCCGTAAGAAATATTTCCTGAATTTGAATCTATCAAAAGTTTAAGAAGCAAGACTCCTCTTTTAGATTCCCTAATATTATTAAAATCAGAAAGGCTTGCTCCATCACTATCCATTTCTATAAATATATGACTTTCCTTCCTATATAATTTATAGTTTAAATAGGTCGCATCAGAGTGTTTGTAAACATTATTTATCAGTTCCTTTGTTACTATAGAGATTAATCTAATCAAGCTTTTATCTTCTGTCAAATCACTAGCTATAAGTTTAGTAATTTTGATATTTTTATCCGGGTATAAGGACGCTAGGTTATCAAATATTGCTGAGATAGATATTTCTAAATTTGCTTTTTCAAATAAAGATGACTGATAGAATTTCATTATGTTTCTTGCTTTTATATCTTGGATAATATCATCATGGATAATTCTTGCAAATTCATCTCTTTCACTCGCCATATAATCTGACAGGTAGTAGAGTTTGAAAGTTTTCTCAAAAGCTAATTCTTTTTCCTTTAAAAATAGAATAAAGAAAAATTCTGTAATAATGAAAATTATTTGGATAAATATATTTATCATTACCGTTCCTATATCAAATAAATAAATCACAGCAAAAATAAAAAATACAAGTCCAATAGTAAATATTTGGGTGGATTTTCTAGATATTGGCAAGATATTTATGTATTTTATATTCTCCAATACCAGGTGTTTTTTTATGAATAAACTAGTTGAAATTATGCTTATGAGAGCGAATATAAACTTGTAAGGCAAGTCATCTATTAGAATCAACCCCAATGGTAATAGTGATGTGAAAATTACAAAAATAGAAAATCTTTGAGGTATTTTTTTATTTGAAATTTCAGTGTATATAAGTCCATACAAGGTAAAAAATAAAATAAGTGAAACTGCATTTAAAATTGGGCCTTCTTTTATTAACATCTTGTTTTTAAAAAGAAGACCCCAAAATAAAATTATCATTAAATGGCTGATTAAAATTTTTTCTAATTTCTTATACATAACTAGTAGTAGCTAACTACAATCCTTTCTTTATTAGTATTTATACCCAAAATTATAATTACTGATCCTAAAATCAAAAGCTTAGTTATCAAGTAGCCAGGCAAGGAATTTGTAAAATTATAGACTAGGTAAGAACTTATCATGACTACTAAGGATAGTCCTATCAAACGAATTTGGAGAGAATTTATTTTATTCATGTTTCTAGTA
>CAUPHU010000077.1:0-7790 GCA_963511095.1 uncultured Anaerococcus sp.
GACCAGTATATATACAAAAGGCAAGGAGTGTAAGTGGTGAAATAATCCATACTGGTATAGATGGAGAAGAAAATATTTCTTTCAATATAGAAAGAATGTTAGATTTTATGGAAAAATCCCAGCTTCCTATCCTGGTAAAAATCGCTATAGGTCATTATTACTTTGCATACACACATCCATTTTATGATGGAAATGGCAGGGTGGGAAGGTTTTTATCAGCAATTTACCTAAATAAATATTACTCTTTCCTTACTAGTCTATCACTATCCACAGGCTCGCTTCTAGAAAAATCAACCTATTACAAGGCCTTCGACATGACAAATAATCCCATATCAAAAGGAGAAATCAACTTTTTTGTAGACTCCTTCTTAGAAATACTAATAAAAGGTCAAGAGCAAATTATAGAGAATCTATATCAAAGATCGATAAGGATAGTAGAAAATTATAAAAAATTTATGGCAGTTATTGAAAATGCAAGTAAGCTTGACCTAGCAATCCTAGAAATATTCTCATCTAACCTATATTTTACAGGAAACCAACCACTATCAAGAGAAGAAATAATCGCTGCCTTAGAACAATATGATTTTCCAGTTTTTAGAATAAAATCAAGACTTGGAGACTTTGAAAAACTAGGGATTACAAAAATAGTTAAAAAAAGACCCCTACTTTATATCTTGAATGAAGAGAAATTATAAAAACAAAGTGTAAGCTATGACTTGCACTTTTTTTGTGGTTAAAATTGGGACATTCTGGTGGAAAATTCTATATATAAGTAGACTTAAATAATAAAGGAGAATTTATGACAGCTACTTATTATACGATATTACCAGCAGAAATTAGGCTTGATAAAAGGTTATTACCCTATAAAAGGCTCTTGTTTTCAGATGTTTTAGCCCTTAGCAACCAAAAAGGCTGCTGTTATGCAACAAATGCATACTTTGCCAAAATCTATGGCGTGTCAGTTGTGTCTGTATCAACCTGGATATCAAACTTAATCAAATATGGTTATATTAGCCGAATTTACGAATATAAGGCCAATACAAAAATGATAGAAAGACGCAAGCTCTATATCAAAGAGGACTTTATAACCTATAAAAGCAGGCTTAAAGACCCCCTTAAAGCAGACTTTAAGCAGGGTATTAAAGGAGACTTTAAAGATAATAATATAAATAAGAATATAAGTCACACCACAAAGAGAAAAAACGATGGGACACATAGTCTAGAAAATAAATCAGACTATCTTATGAACTTATTGGAGAGCATATAGGAGGAAAAATGATAAAAGTAAGATACGGAAAAGGCAAGAAATATATCACAGTTGAGGGAAGAGAATTTGGAGCGATTTCCCTATATTATTATATTATAAGAACGATATCAACCTACAAATACATCAAAAAAAGTGGAGAAAGCGATGAAGAAAAGCTATTAAGGATAAAAAAACACATAAAAACAATGATTAAAATCTACAATGATTATTACCCAGAAGAGGCTAGTAGGAAGATAAGCGTTTGATAATAAGAATCTGAAGTTTATGTTTTTGTGATTTTGATACTACAAAAAAAGCTACATGACGGTGTTTTTTTGACCTAAAATATTTTTTTTATACAAAAAAACAGGATAATTATTATCCTGTTTCGTGTATTTTTCATAGTTTTTAATTTTATACTGAATAAAATTTCTATGGTGCGGGATAGAAGACTTGAACTTCCACGACCTAAAATCGGTCACAAGATCCTTAGTCTTGCGCGTCTGCCAATTCCGCCAATCCCGCATGTGATACTTAAATATAATACTATATTTTTATGACCTTGTCAAACTTTTTGCCAAAGTTTACAATGATTAATTTTAAGAAAAAGTTCGGTAAAGTCCTTATTTATGATATAATATTTCTGAGGTATGTATGATTAGAAAATGTTATGCAAAGATTAATCTAAGCCTTGATATTCTTTCAAAAAGAGAGGATGGCTATCATAATATCGACACCCTTATGACAAGGATTAGTCTTTTTGATATATTAGAAATTAAAAAAACTACTGATATGAAATTTACTTACGAGTCAAATGTAAATCTAGGAAATCTTGAGGATAATCTTATTTACAAAGCCTATGATGCTATGAAAAATATCGCTAAGGATAAGGCGACTGGGATTTTTATTAGGCTTGATAAAAAGATTCCCCTTGCGGCAGGTCTTGCTGGCGGTTCTACTGATTGTGCTGAGACTATAAAAGCCCTTAATGAACTTTGGGACCTTGATCTTTCAAAGCGTGAGATGATGGCAATAGGGGAAAAATTGGGTGCTGATATTCCATTTTTCTTTTTAGAAGAATCTGCTAGGGCAAGAGGGATTGGCGAAAAGCTTAAGACTTTTAAGAATAAGGCCAAGCTTTATTTGCTTTTGATTAATGATGGGACAAGTATTTCTTCAGCCCATGTTTACAAAAAAACTAAGCTATTTGGTCATATTGACACTGAGAAAATTGTAAAAGGCCTTGAAGCTGGCGACTTTTCTGTAGTAAATCTTTTTGAAAATGTTATGGAAGATGTTGTTTTAAAAGACTTTTCCCATCTTGTTTCTATCAAAGAAAAACTTTTAGTAAATGGGGCGGAAAAGGCCCTATTGTCAGGCTCTGGGGCAAGTATTTTTGGGGTTTTTGAAAATGAAAAAGCCCTTGATTCTGCCTACCAAAGGCTAAAGGATTCCTATGAATTTGTAAGAAAGGTGGACCTTATTGATGACTAATATTGGTATTTTCGACTCAGGCCTTGGGGGGATTGCAGTATTAAATGAACTTAGCAAAAAAAACAATGCCAACTATTATTACCTGGGTGATAATTTAAGGGTTCCTTATGGCAATAGGTCTAAGACTGAAATTACAAGTTTTGCGACTGATATTGTAAACTTCTTAGAAAAGTTTGATATTGATTTTTATATAATCGCTTGCAATACTATATCAGTTACTTGTAAGGATTACCTGAAGGATAAATTTTCAAAAAAATTTATAGCTATAACAGATATGGCTGTTGAGGCTGCAAGCGAGTTTGACGGAGATTTTTTAGCCCTTGCGACTAAGGCAACAATAGAAAGTCATTTTTATAAAAATACAATCGAAGCCATAAAGGATGCCCAGGTTTATGAGCAAAAAGCTCTTAAACTCGTTGATTTGATTGAAGGAGGAGTCCTTGAAGGAGATATGCTAGATCAGGCTCTTGATGAATACTTATCCATTGCTAATGAAAAAAAGATTTCAAACATTATCCTAGCCTGCACACATTATCCGATTATAAAAGACGAAATCAAAAAAAGGCTCAATTATGATGCAAATATTATTGATCCAGCCGTTTTCTTAGCAGATAATTTAAAGACGACAGACTCTCAAAGAAGTGTAAATATATTTATGAGCAAGGAAAGTTCGGAGACGACTGACCTTATTGAAAAGATAATGGATACTGATTATAAACTTACTTATATAGGAGATTTGAACTAAGGTTTGAGATTTAGATTAGGCTTTAATTATGTTAACCATTCGCCTATTAAAATGCAAAGAAGGCTAATAATAAATAACAGTAATTTATAGTCATAAATGATTGGTATAGGGAAAATGATTCTAAAAATAATCATAAAATCTTATAAGCCGGTGAAGAGAAAAAAGGTGGCGAGAAAGCAAGTCTTATAGACTTTCTCAAAAACATTTTTAAGAAATAGTCAAAATAAAACTAAAATTCATGAAAATCCGATAAAAAAGTCGGATTTTTTTGATTTTTATGCAAAAAATAGACATTTTGCCCTGTTAATTTTGTCAAAGTCGTGTTATAATAGTATTAACAAAATGTATTATCAAACTTAAGTAGGAAATTGAAATATATTTAATATTTATGCAAGATTTTACATGACCCTTAGACTTACACAAAATATTGAAATAAATAAAGGATTTTAAAATGTCAAATAAAGGTATCAGAGAGCTTAAGAGACGTAAGAGAAGAGAAGCAAAGAGAAGAAGAAAAAAAGTGGCATTGGCAGGTGTTGGACTTGTTTTGACCCTCACAACTGCTAAGTTTGCCCTACAAAAAGAGGATAACTACCAAATCAGAAGACCAAGTGAATACAGGATTGCATCAGGTGAACTTCTTGACCAAACCGAGAGGGAAGAGAAGACAAGCACATCTGATATTCACGTAGCTACTGAAATTGGTTTTAACAAGATAGATATAAAAGACGAATTAAAAATCGAAGACAGCTCTTATCAAGATGAGCTTATTGAATATGTAAAGTGCCTACAAACCCAATATGCCTACCAATTTCCGAATGATTATTCAAAAACTGATAAGTTCATCAAGGAAGGCCAATATCTAGGTTTTTATGGCTCGGAAAACGGTTTTGCTAAGGTGAAAATCGACGATTCATATTATTATGTGAACAAATTTGGCCTAGCAAAAGCTGAAAAAGAAGAAGAAATCAAAGTTGTAAATGGACTAGCCTATGTTAGCGAAGCCTATCCATTACCAGCAAATTTTGACCCAGGTGTGGATAAGACTGCTAGGCGTGCCTTTGAAACCATGCGCCAAGATATGGAAAGACTTGGTCTTGACCTAAGAATAGCGTCTGATTATAGGGGCTATGAGCTTGAGGGCAAGATGTTTGATGCAGGCGAAGTTGACGCATCACCTGCCGGCACAAGCGAGCACCAATTAGGAACTGCATTTGACTTTTTCACAGAAGGCAGCAAGTACAATGACAAATTTGAAGCTACAGCTGAGTACAAGTGGTTAGCAGAAAATGCTTATAAATACGGCTTCATCGAAAGATATCCAAAGGGTAAAGAAAATAAAACCCACCACAAGGCCCAGGCTTGGCACTTTAGATTTGTAGGTGTTGCAAAGGCCAAAGAAATTTATGATAATAATTTAACTTTAGAAGAATTTTTGAAGATTTTATAGATACTCGGTATCATATTAGTGTATGAAACTTAGTATTTGGGGAGGAATAATATGAAAAAAATAGCAACAGATAAAGCGCCAGCAGCAGTTGGAGCTTATGCACAAGGTATACAAACAGAATCACTAATCTTTACATCAGGACAACTACCACTAGATCCTGAAACAGGAGAACTTGTAACTGAAATCAAAGCAGCTACAAAAAGAGCTTTAGAAAATGTAAAAGCAATAGTAGAAGCAGGCGGTTCATCTGTAGATAAAATTGTAAAATGCAATGTATTTCTTGATGACGTAAACGACTTTGCGGCCTTCAACGAAGTATATGAAGAATTCTTCGGAGACCACAAACCAGCAAGATCTGCCCTAGAAGTAGCAAACATTCCAAAAGGAGCAGTAATAGAAATCGAAGCTATAGCCTTGTCCTAATTTTCCGAAGGAAAATTATGGAAATACTTATGTGGAGGCAAGGACTTGTCCCATTTTCTGAAAGAAAATAAATGGAAAGTCCAGACGATACTATAGCCTTGTCCTAACGAGAACGAAGTTCGAGTTAAGGAAATACTTATGCAGAGTCTCGAGCTTGTCCTATTTTCCGCAAGGAAAATAATGGAAAGACTATAACTCTAGTTTTAAAAGAGTTATTGGAAATACAGGATATGTGCGCTTAAATTTGAGAAAAATATTCGTATACTATATGTATTATCAATGTGGATAAGTTTTCAAAATTTTCGGCAAATCCATTTTGTATTTAAAAAGTTTTTTAAAATAGGATTTAAATGATTTTTTAAAACAAATTAGATTATTAAATGATATTATAGATGGTTTAAAATAAAACTATTTATAAGGCCTTTTATAATAAAATTTTAATTATTTTTATTTTTAAAATTAAAAAATTATAATAAAAAAATACTAAAGTGACCCAGTGGGGTCATTTTTGTTTTGAAGATAATGATATCCGTAAATCACGCCGAATGTATGACTATTGCTAGATTTTAAGTCTAGCTAGGGGATCCCTCCACTATCGGTCGGGATGTGGATTTTTATCCTTACTAAAATCTCAATGTTTTTATATATTATTTTTACAAATATTAACATCAAACTTTGAAAAAGTAAGAATCACTATGCTAGCCTATTCGCAACGGTCTACTCTGTAATAGTCTTTTCATCAACTTTTCTGCTTGAGTCGGCGGGCTTTTCTATAAATTGGGATAGGGCACGAGATGCAAGCTTACTATTACTAACTTGTTTTCCTATGAATCTATTAAATTTTCTTACTAGATGTAGTGTGAAACTTTGCCAATTAGTTAAATTACCCTACACGCTTCGACTAAGAGAGCAAAGCTCTCGCATGGAGAAGTCTCCTAGAGAAACATAAAAACAAGTATATGTTATACATTCGACAAAAAACATATATCGTGATATTATTTCGAACGAAAAGCCTAGCAGGCTCGGGGAGACGGAAGTCCCCTATTTAGTTTTTATGGATAAGGCGTTATAAGATTTATAAAATAATAAAGAAGGAGAAATTATGGATAGTAAATTATATCTAATACTTTTAGCTGTACATATTTTAATTATTATAGTAAATTACAATCTGTTAAAAAATCCAAAACCATATCCACCAGAGGAAGTTAGGAAAGAATTGAAAAGTGGGGGAGTAAGCTTAGCTTCATCTAAGTATGTGGGCTTTTCTCATTACCTTCTCCCAAGACTTGCTCAAAGCAAAGATAATTGGGTGAAAGGAAACGAGTATTGGTACAAATCTAGCATAAAGCTTGGAACTATGGGCGTTAGCCTCACAATTTTCACTATGATATTAGGTGAATATTTTAATATATTTGATCCTTTAGTTGGCATGTTTATCATATTAATTCCTGTGAGTTTAGGAATGATATTTATTTGTATAAGGATGGAAAAAAATATTTTAAAGGATTAAAGAAAGAGGACATTTTTAATAAATTAGCTATTTATAAGAGAAGGTCGATTTACTGAGCGGGAAAGGATTAGAAATGAATCTTGATAATATTATTAAAAATCAAAGGGAATTTTTTCTTGGAAATAATACAAAATCATACGAATTTAGGATGAGAGAGTTAACTAAGCTTGAAAATGCCATAAGGGAAAATGAAGGGGCAATCCTTGCTTGCTTAGAAAAGGACCTAGGCAAGTCTAATTTTGAGTCTTATACTACAGAATATCACTTTGTCCTTGAAGAGATTAAATTTGCCAAGAAAAATCTTAGAAAGTGGATGAAGAAAAAAAGTGTTAGAAAATCCCTTACGACCTTTCCAGCAAAGAGTTTTTATCTTTATGAGCCGCTTGGAGTGACCCTAATAATTTCTCCATGGAATTATCCTTTTAACCTTAGTCTGGGTCCCTTAGTTGGAGCAATTGCAGCAGGCAATACTGTGATTCTTAAAACATCTTCAAAATCAAAGGATACTACAAAGCTTATTTCAAATCTAATTAGGGATAATTTTAGGGATGAATATATTATCCACCTTGATAACAAAGACCTTGACTATGATGACCTTCTCAGAAAATCATACGATCATGTTTTTTATACTGGCGGGCCAGAAGTTGCCAAGAAAATTATGAAAGCGCAGGCTGCTAATCTTACTAAGCTTACTTTGGAGCTTGGCGGGAAAAGTCCATGTCTTGTGGAAAAGACAGCTGATATAGAGTTAGCAGCTAAGAAAATAGCCTGGGCTAAGACTGTAAATGCCGGTCAAACCTGTATAGCACCTGACTTTGTCATTGTAGATAAAAGTGTAAAAGCTGATTTAATTTCAGAACTTGCGGCAAATCTCAATAACTTTTATGGAGCAAATCCACTTGATAATAAAGACCTTCCAAGG
>CAUPHU010000078.1:0-7695 GCA_963511095.1 uncultured Anaerococcus sp.
GCTTAAGACAATTATAAGGGATATTGGGCGGAAATCTGTCAACTTATAGACAAAGGTTCCTAGGATTGCTATTAGTAGGGGTGATAGCATCCAAGCCATTACCTTTTTTATGTCTTCTTTAAAAATTTGTCTAAATAATTTTCCCATTAGAGGACCTCCCTAAAATATTCTTCAAGGCTTAGACCTTGTTCTTCTCTTATCTCATCAACTGCCTTGTGAGAAAGGACCTTGCCGTCTGAAATTATAATTACTTCGTCAAGGATTTTTTCAATCTCAGAAATAAGGTGGGTAGAGATTAGAAGGGTTGATTCAGGACTAAAATTTTCTATGATTGTGTTTAGCATTTCGAACCTCGCCTTTGGATCAATACCTGTCATTGGCTCATCTAGGAGATAGATCTCGGTTTTCCTTGCAAGTGTTGCTGCGATTTGGACCTTATCTTTCATACCCTTGGAGCATTCTTTGATTTTAAGATTCCTTGCTATAGAAAAGGAATCAATCATCTTGTAATAATTTTCAGCATCAAAGTCGTCGTAAAATCTTTCGTAAATATTTCCTATATCAATCACTGTCATAAATTTGTCAAAAGGAAGGTGGTCTGGCTGGTAGGAGATGAGGGCGTTGGTCTGTCCACCTGGTTTAGAACCGTCTATTGTGACCTCGCCTTTGTAATTTTTCTCAAGACCTGAAAGCACTCTCATAAGAGTAGATTTACCTGTCCCATTTTCTCCGACAAGGCCTATTATCTTGCCTTTTTCTAAGTTTAGATCCATCCCGTCTAGGACAGGTCTGCCGCCGTATTTTACGGTCAAATTTTTTATTTCTATCATTTTTCCTCCCAATAATTTGTAAGTTCTTCTAGGGCGTCTCCTTTTTTGATGTTTAGAGACTCCATGCCTGTGATAAAATCATCTGCAAAGGACCCAAAAGCCCTGTTTGATAGGGATTTTATCTTGCCCTTATCTTCTGTGACAAACCTGCCAATGGTCCTCTGGCTCTCGCAAAGACCTTCTCTCTCAAGCTCTGCAAGAGCTCTTTGGATGGTATTTGGATTTACCTTGTAGGTTGAGGCGAGATTTCTTACCGAATCAATTTTATCTCCGGCCTGCCATTCGCCTGTGGAAATCTTGATTTTGAAATCTTCTACAAGCTGGATATAGATAGGTCGGTTGTTATCAAAATCCATACAAACCTTCTTTCTTTGTATCACTGTACTATTATCTTAATACAAGTGTACTACGTTATTAATACAATGTCAAATTTATTTTTGAAAATCTTAGAATAGCAATCATCCCTTCTGTCATGGAGTTTACCTCGACCGTAGTGGAGAGGAACGAAGTGAGGAATCTCATGAATAAAGGAACTTTGAATTTATAAGATCTCTCGTCAGTCGCTACGCTCCTTCACTCGAGAAGGCGCATGAGAGTATATTCAAAGGCACCAAGTCTTGCGCCATTTCGACAGAGCCTCTGAAAGAGGCGACGAGAAATCTTATAAATGCTAGATATGTTAATACTTCAAAAAAAACCAATTTTTTTCAACGAAGGCTCTTATATTATGGTAAAATATAAATAATTAGTTATAAAAGAAACAAAATCGAGGAAGAATATGAAATTACTTATAGAAAATTTATCCAAGTCCTTTGACGACAAGGAAGTTTTAAAGGATGCTTCTTATGAGTTTGAAAAAGGTACTGTCTATGCCCTTCTCGGAAGAAATGGGGCAGGTAAGACTACGCTTTTTAGGCTTATTACAGAAGCTATCAAGAAAGATGCCGGTGAGATCTACATAGAAGATGGGGCAAAGTCTCCTGTGTCTTTTGACGATGTATTTATGATGGTGGCAGAGCCAGATTTACCAAAATTCTTGACAGGTTACGAGTTTATCAGATTTTTTATAGATGCAAATAAGGAAAATATCAAGGATTTGAAGGATATTGACTATTATTTGGACCTTGTTGACTTTGACGAGGAAGACAGCCACAGGCTAATTCAGTCTTATTCGACAGGGATGAAAAACAAAATTCAAATGCTTATGTTTTTGATCCTAAAACCAAGGATTATCCTCATGGATGAGCCTTTAACAAGCCTTGATGTGGTTGTGTCCTTACAGATGAAAAAAATTATAAGGGAAATTCACAAAGACCACATCATGATTTTCTCAACCCATATCCTCCAACTTGCCAAGGATATATGCGATAAGATTGTCCTTTTGTCAGAGAAAAAACTTTCTGGCCTAGATGATTCTTACCTGGCAGATCCTGACTTTGAAGACAAGCTAATATCAATCTTAGCTGGAAATAAAGAAAATTTGGGAGAAATCCATGAATAAAGATTTAAGGACCTACATCCTAGCCGAAAAAATCGCCCTTACCGAATCTTTTAACTTGATGGTTTACGGTATAAGAAAGCTTCCTTTAATCGGGAAAAAACTAGGGGATAAGTACAGGTTTTTTGAGTTTAAGGAGATAATGTACAGCTTTTATCCGATTTTTGTCCTTATAAAACAAATTTTGGGCTGTGTCTTATCTTTCGGAATCGCCTATTTGTTCACCACCATCACCTACGGTTGGATTTTAAAAATCTTTGGTGGAGAGATTTTTGCGGCGGATATTACAAACAAAAGTGACTTAGTTTCCTATCTTATGAGCCTTATGGTGCCTGTCGTTCTCTATTTTGCGACGGGGATTTTTAGGAATTTTATCTACGATAATGGGGCCGGAATTGGCAAATATTTTGCCCAATACCATATAGACCCAAAATCTTCTGCCAAGATGTTTTTGTATTACAAACCAGCCATGAGGCTAATCGGAAGGACAATAATTTTCCTCCTAGTCTTTAGCCTTATAGGAAAACTATCGCCTATTTATCCACTCTTGATGAGTATTGGAGTCTACTTCCTAGAAATCGGTGCTTCGGTTTTCTGGATGAAATACAAACTCAAACATAAAAAGGGGATTTTGGATAATGGACTTTTGCAAGTTGCCTTTATTATTCTTATCCCTGTTCTTGTTATGGGAATTGTGATCACAGGTCGTTTTGACCTAAGAATTGCCACTAGCATAATTTTTATATTTTCACTTGCCCTTTTTATCTACGGTGTGAGTGGACTTAGGAATTTTGATTCTTTTGACCAGGTTATTGAGGAATCTGTAGAAGAATACGATGTGGCTGCTGTAGAAATTAATATGAGTGAGGCCAAGGCTTATGAGCTAAAGGATAAGGATATTGAAGTTAAAAACACAAGGGGGCTTTACAAGAAAAAGGGCCTTGCCTTCCTTAATTCCTTGTTTTTTATAAGACACAAAAGACTTATTACAAAGCCAGTCATAATCAAATCTCTAGCTGTGCCAGCCATAGGTCTGGGAGTGTTTTTCTTTACAGTTTTTAAGGAAACTTTAGGAGCGGAAAATATTTTCGAGCTAACAATCAGGGCCATGCCTTTTTTGACCTACATTCTTTCAAGGCAGGATAAGGTTATAACCGCAATGTACCTAAACTGCGACCAGGGCCTTTTGCCCTATGGTTTTTATAGGAAAGGAGAGATGCTCCTAGCTATGTATAGGCTAAGATTTAGGTCCATGCTTGCTATTAACATGATTCCAGCGGCGGCTGTTTTTGCGACTTATATGGTAATGGTCGCCTACAAGGGAGAATTTTTATGGGTAAATAATTTGCTAATCCTAGCCTATATTCTTCTAATGACCACATTTTTCACAAGCCTGGCCCTTGCCAAATACTACCTAATCCAACCCTACAACCAAGAGGGAATGGCAGTAAGCAAGATTGCAGGCCTTATAAATATGGTCGTCTACTATATTTGTATCTATGGTGCCTTTATCGTTAGGGATATGGATTACAAGATGATTTTGATAGCTAGCGGTGGATTTATCCTTGCCTTTATAATTGTTGTGAATATTTTGATAGTGAGGTTTGGGTCTAAGACCTTTAAAATTAGAAATTAGAAATTAAAAATTCTTATCCAAGATAAATTATTCTTTTTTTGTTAATCCGAGATTAACTGTATCATAGAGATGGTCTAGGTCATTTACATGACCCCTCCGTATCTGGGGGAACCCCTAGGATTTTTACACTAAGTGAGTCTATTATTCCAGGAATATTACCTTTTGATTTTAAATCATTTTAATCTTATGATGTTCTATGCTATTTACAGTTGAATCTTTGTTCCAAGGGGTAGACCCAAGGACCCTTCCGCATGGGTCCTCATCGGACTCCCCCTTTGAACGGAGCAGTCATGTGAATGACTGAGAAAATCTATGAGATTAAAATAAAAGAAGTGAATCGTAATTTTTTTCTTTCGATTACTCCTATTCTTCGTAATCATTTCTCTCTCGCTTCGCTTCGAGGTGCTCCGCACGGGTCCTCCTAAAGCCGGACTGGCTTATCTTTACATAAGGTTTTTCAGAAATTTCTACTGCGGTGCTTTGCACCTTGAGAAATTTTGAAAATCGTAAAAACTTTTATTAAAAAGTTTTTACTACCATTAATTTATCTAGGATAAAAAAAACATCGGTCATTTTACCCTTAGGGTTTGACTGATGTTTTTTAATATTTATTATAATTTCGCAATATCTTTTGTAATAAAATTCCTTAGTAGGTAGATTATTATCACTGTGATTACAAATTCTACTCCTAAGAATGTACCGTTATAGATTGCTGAATATGCCCATACGTTTTGGCCTTCTGGTGCGTAGGATCCGAAGAAGATTACTCCTGTTAGGACGTGGCAGACAAACCTTGCAAATACGCCTAGGAAAGTGCCCTTTAGAACTGGGGCAATTTGTCTTGTTTGTAGGAAATCTTTTGAGAAAAATCCTACTAGACCAAGTGAAGCGTAGGCAAGTGGGTAGTCTAGGATGGCTTGGACTGGGTGGTAGATTGATCCTCCGAAGATCATGTCAAGCACACCATAAACTGCTCCTACAAGGATACCAGGACCTGCTCCGTGTCTGATAGCGAATACTATTAGTGGAATCATTTGGCCTGCTGTGATTGATCCACCTTGTGGCATCTTAAATAGGGTTATACGACCTAGAACAAAGGCAAGGGCTAGCATAACTCCTGCTTCTGTTAACATTTTTGTTGACCATTTCTTATTATTCATATAAAAAATACCTCCTTTGCACAATACTGGGAGGTTCTTGCACTTTCCTCCGCCAGCATTACCTGGATCAGGTTAAGGGTATGATCTCAGCAAACAAATAGTTTGCACCCCTAGTACATTTTTATTATATTACATTATCTTAAATTGTAAACCAAAGGGCTTTTTGACCGGACTTATAAAGATAGAAAAATGGCTAATTTCTAGTATAATACTAGGGTATAAAGATACCGAAAAGCTAAGGCTTTTAATTATAGATTGAAGGATAAAATGGAATTTAAACTAAAAAGCGATTACTCACCTCGAGGCGACCAGCCTGAGGCGATTAAAAAACTAAGCGAGGGAATACTTGCCGGCAAAAAGGATCAAATCCTAAGAGGAGTTACGGGTTCTGGTAAGACCTTCACCATGGCAAATATTATCCAGAATGTCCAAAGGCCAACCCTGGTCCTTGCCCACAACAAGACCCTTGCCTACCAACTTTTTACAGAATTTAAGGAGTTTTTCCCAGACAATGCTGTGGAATACTTCGTTTCATATTACGATTACTACCAGCCAGAAGCCTATGTAGCAGCAACTGACACCTACATAGCCAAGGACTCGTCGATAAATGACGAAATCGATAAGATGCGCCACTCCGCAACCATGGCTCTTTTTGAGAGAAGAGACGTGATTATCGTTGCCAGTGTGTCCTGTATCTACGGCCTAGGTGACCCGATTGAATACAAAAAGCTAGTCGTATCCCTCCGTCCTGGCCAGGAAATAAGCCCGGAAGAGGTTATGAAAAAGCTAATCGACGTCCAATATGTTCGAAATGACGTGGAATTTGAAAGGGGAACTTTCAGGGCTAGGGGAGATATTTTGGATATTTATCCGGCAGGTTTTGACCAAAAGGCTATTAGACTTGAGTTTTTTGGAGACGAAATAGATGAGATTTCTGAATTTGACCCACTTACAGGCAAGGTGATTTCAAAAATTTCCCACGGTTATATTTATCCTGCCAGCCACTATGCGACAACCAGCGAAAAAACCGAAAAAGCTATTATTACCATAGAAAAGGAGCTGGAGGAGAGGATAAAGGAATTTGAAAGCGAAAACAAACTCCTAGAAGCCCAAAGAATTGAACAGAGAACCAAATATGACATTGAAATGTTAAGGGAAATCGGCTTTTGCTCAGGGATAGAAAACTACTCTGCCCACCTTTCCCAAAGACCAAGAGGGTCAAGACCATATACCCTGATAGATTATTTCCCAAAGGACTTTGTCCTCATGGTCGATGAAAGTCACGTATCCATTCCCCAAGTTGGAGGTATGTACGCAGGAGACAGGTCGAGAAAGCAAAACCTGGTAGACTTTGGCTTTAGACTCCCATCTGCCCTTGACAATAGGCCGCTTAAATTTGATGAATTTGAAAATCTTGTCAACCAATCGGTCTACGTATCAGCAACACCAGGCCCATATGAGATGGAAAAAACCCACGGGGAAATGGTTGAGCAAATCATAAGGCCAACAGGACTTTTAGACCCAATCGTGGAAGTAAGACCAACAGAAAATCAGATAGACGACCTCATAGAAGAAGTCCACAAGACCATTGCCAAGGGCGAAAGAGTCCTAGTCACAACCTTAACCAAGAAAATGGCAGAAGATTTGACAGATTATCTGATGGAACAATCAATCAAGGTAAGGTACCTCCACTCAGACATTAAAACCATTGAAAGGTCAGAGATAATAAGGGATTTAAGACTAGGAAAATTTGACGTACTAGTTGGAATTAACCTCTTAAGAGAAGGTCTTGATATACCGGAAGTAAGCCTAATCACAATCCTAGATGCAGACAAGGAAGGATTCCTAAGAAGCGAAACTTCTCTAATCCAAACCATAGGACGTGCCGCAAGAAACTCAGAAGGACACGTAATAATGTACGGTGACACCATCACAGGATCGATGAAAAAGGCAATTGACGAAACAGAAAGAAGAAGAAAAATCCAAGAAGAATTCAACGAAAAACACGGCATCACACCTACAACAATCAAGAAAAACATCGGCGAAATAATTCAAATCACCAAAAAAGCCGAAGAAGCCGAAATCGAAGAATTCAATAGAGAAGATATAGAAACTATATTAATAAACATGGAAAGCGAAATGTATAAGGCGGCAGAAGAGCTAGACTTTGAAAGAGCCGCAAGACTTAGAGACCAAATCAAGAAGATGAAGGAAAACTTTTAGAAAAAGTTTTCGCAAAACATATTTCGATGAAATGTTTTTTGTAAATATAAGTGATTTTTCTATTTATTATTGAATCTTCGTAATTTTGTAAATTAGGATAAACTATTCCACTTACAGTTGAATCTCCGTTCAAAGGGGAGGCCCTAGGATTTTTTCACTAGGTGAGTTTATTCATCCATGATAATACTTTTTTGTAGATTTGGTTTTAAATTATCTTGATATTAAATATTATGATTTTATTTACTATTGAATCTTCGACAAAGGGGGAAACCCTAGGGAACGTTTCGCACGTTCTGTAGTACTCCCCAAAAGTTGTAGCTAGAAAAGAGGCTACATGAAAAAATATAG
>CAUPHU010000079.1:0-7609 GCA_963511095.1 uncultured Anaerococcus sp.
TAGTAGGTCGATAGCTATATTTTTGTTTACGTATTGTAGGATTACGTGTGGGATAGATGGTTTTTCGCCTTTGAAGTTACCAGCGTAGTTTTCGTTGATACTCATTTTGATCATATTGTTTCCGAATGAGTCAAACTTGTATGGTCCTGCTGTTACAGTTGGGTTGATTCTATATTCGTTGTATTCTCTTTGCATAGCATCTTCGATAAGCATACTTGTTGGGTCGATATCCCCTTCTTTTCTGCTTTCTAGTTTAGCTATATCTTCATCGTGAGCTTTTTTAGCTTCTTCGTATGCTGCTTTAGTATCATCATCGGCATCGTCAGCTGGTGCTGGATTTTCTTCTTCAAATTCTTCTTTATTTTTAGCGATTTGAGTATCGATGTTTTCGATGTATTTAGCTTTTTCTTCTTCTGTTGGTTGGTAGCCATCTTTTGCTACAATCTTGTTACCTTCTGGTGCTACAGCTAGGTTTTCGCTTACTGCGTGGATTGGGTATGGGCTGTAGCCTCTAAGAGCTGCCTCTTCATAGTATGGTAGGAATGATGCGTCTACTGTTACAGAGAATGTGTAGTCATCAATCTTTTTAAGACCATCGAATGTGTCCTTGTTACCATTTTTGTATGCTTCATAGCCAAGTAGTGGGTCATCACCGATAGATGTTGAACCTGATACTAATTGGTATGATGGATAGGTGTGAAGAAGGGATCCAAATAGATAGTCATCAGCGTTGATTGGTGTACCATCTGACCATTTAAGATCTTCTTTGATCTTGTAAGTTGTTGTTTCAGAACCGTCTTCGTTTTTAACTATTTCTGGTTCTTCTTTAAGAACGGTCATGTTGTTAATCCACTTTCCACCTTCGTCTTGAACAACTGTAGAATAGCTGTTGTTACCTTCGATTCCTAAAAATCTTCTAGCTTTAACGTCCATTGAGTTGTTTGTCCAACCTTGTAAGAAGTCGCCGTTAAACTCTTGAACAGCACCAACTACTAGGGTATCATCTGAAGTTTGTTTATCAAATGATTCTAGTTCTGCTTCTTCTTCTGCAGCTTCTTCACCTTCTTTAGCGTCTTCGCCTTCTGCAGGTTTTTCTTCGTTTTCAGCTGGAGCTTCAGCTTGATTATCGTCAGTTTTTTCTTTAGCGTCTTCCGCTTTATCTCCACCACATGCAACTAGTGTTGTTGCAAGGCCTAAAGCCATAAGTGATGAAAATACTCTTTTCATTTTCATAAGTTTTCCCCCTAAAAAATTAAGTAACTTTTTATAGTATAGTATTTTATCTTATTAAACCGACTTTGTCAAGTTTTGAAACGATTAGCTTTTCAGTTTGCTGAATACTTATACAAATACTTTGTCATGATTTCAAGGACTTTGTTATTTTTTCTTGCAACTTATTTCATGATTAATTAGTCCTTTATCTGATTAAACACCTAACAAGTCATGATTTTAAAATTTTATCAATGAGGGATTTTGAGAGGTTTCACCTTGCGTTCTAGCTGCATAATATTCAAAAAATATTTTAAGATTTTTATTTCTCAACAACAAAAGCAAGGATAAATCCTTGCCTTCATTGTGTACTTAATTTAGGGTATTTAATTTTTTAAGCTCATTGCGTTGATTTGATATTCAGATTCCCAAACTGGTGTATTGATATCAAATCCTTTTACCCTTGCTGTATAACCTGAGTGGTATTGGTTAGAGTAAAGTGGGATTTCTGGTAGGTAGTCGTTGTACCATTTTTCAAATTCTTCCCAAGTATCTAGGTAGCCTTCTTTGTCATCTGGGTCTGTTTGACGAAGTTTGACTGTAAGTTCATCAGCCTTTGGATCATTTGTTCTTGTCATATTGTCAGAACCCTTAGAGTTGTATTGGTACCATGGGTCAAATGGTGTACCGAAGCTTAAGCCCATGTTAAAGGCTGTATACTCAGCATCATCTTTTGGATGATAGTAGTAATCAAGTAGGGTTGCAAATGAACCTGCTGTTACGTTGTATTCCATACCAACTTGTTTTGCATTTACTGGTACTTGGTTTGAGATTAGGGTTGTGATTGGTGACTCATCTGAACCATATTGGTTAACTTGAAGTTTCTTACCATTTTCATCATACCTATAGTAGTCAAAACCATCTGGGTTTTTAGAATATTCTTCATCAGCTTTTGCCTTATCCCAAGGTGTTTTACCATCAGCTTCAAATTTATATGGAGTTTGATCTAATAGTTCGTTAGCCTTATCTAAGTTTAGGGTGTATTTGTTGAAGTCTTCGCTTGCTTCAAGGTCAGCTCCTCTTTCCTTATACATCCATTGGCTTGTACCATACATACCGTTTGTAACTACACCGTAGCCGCCTGCGAATGATTGTACGTAAGAGTTCCTGTCCATTAGGTGGGCAATAGCTTGTCTTACTTCTTTATATTTTGTAGCTCCCCTGTCTGTTAAGAATACTACGTTACCATAACCATTTCTTTCAAAGGTATTGTAGCCACCGATTTTGCCTTGGTCTGCCGCAGTTCTCATTTGATCTATAAGTGGACCTTCTGCCTCAGATTCCCAAAGGTCGATGTCGCCATTTTCAAGTAAGTCGATAGCAATTTTACTATTTACATATTGGACTATTACATTAGGAATTGTTGCTTTTTCGCCCTTGAAGTTGCCGGCGTAGTTTTCATTTAGGCTAAGTCTTGCCATATTATTTTCGAAAGAATCAAACTTGTATGGACCACAAGAAACTGTCGGTTTAATCCTATATTCGTTGAATTCTTTTTGCATAGCTTCTTCAATTAGCATGCTTGTCGCATCAATGTCGCCTGACTTACGGCTTTCAAGCTCAGCTATTTTTTCATCTTGAGCTTTCTTAGCTTCATCATAAGCAGCTTTTGCATCGCTATCTGCATCGTCAGCTGGTGCTGGATTTTCTTCTTCGAATTCTTCGTTTGATTTAGCAATTTGTGCATCTATATTTTCTATATATTTTGTCTTTTCTTCTTCTGTTGGCTCATAACCATCTTTTGCAATAATCTTATTACCTTCTGGCGCGATAGCTAGGTTGTCAGAAATTGCATGGATTGGGAATGGCATAACTTGTTTTAGGAAGGCTGATTCATAATATGGAAGATATGAAGCATCTGTTGTTACCTTAAATGTGTAATCATCAACTTTTTCAAGACCAGCAAACTTATCATCATCGCCAGCCTTATAAGCTTCATAGCCCTTAACTGAATCTGATCCAATAGAGAAAGAGCCTGTTACCAATTGATAAGAAGGATATGTATGGAATAACATATCAAACAAATAGTTATCAGCTGTTATTGGCTCTCCATCAGACCATTTCAAATCTTTTTTGATTGTGAAAGTAGTTGTTTCTGAACCATCATCGTTTTTAACTGTCTCTGGTTCTTTTTCAAGAACAGTCATATTAGCAAGCCACTGGCCACCTTCGTCTTGAACCATAGTTAGGTAAGCGTTGTTACCTTCTGTACCTATATAACGTCTAACCTTTACATCATAAGAGTTATTTGACCAAGAACCATAAAAGTCCCCGCTCATTTCAGATGTACCAACTACAAGGGTATCATCGCTAGTAACTTTTTCAAAATTATCAAGCTCAGCCTTGTCTTCTTCAGAAAGATTGTCTTCTGCTTGATCGTCTTTAGAGTCAGCATCATCTTTCGAATCTGCCGCATCATCCTTACTATCTTCCGCTTGATCTACTGCTTGATCATCTTTCGAATCTGCCGCATCATCTTTTTTAGCATCTTCTCCACCACAAGCTGCAAGAGTTGCTGCAAGGCCAAGGGCCATCATGGTCGAGAATATTTTTTTCATTTTCGTTATTATTCCCCCTAAGAATTTGTTTAACTTTTATGATTCATTATTTTATCTTGCTAATGTGGTTTTGTCAAGGACGGTTTTTAGTATTAATTTTTATATATTTCTATAAATATTCATTAATTCATCATGCTTTCAAGTATTATGTTAAAAATATATGCATCTTTTTTCAGATTTTCCTTTTCTTATACCGTGCTAAACCTCTATCTGATAAAGAGGAAAAGCTTTGTTTTTAATTTTTGAGAACATTAAAGGAAATATTCTTTTTTTAGCATAATATTCAAAAAATATTTTCAAATTATTTTTATAAATCAAGATATTCACAAGCTTTTACATCTAGTGATTGACTTTAGGAAGAAAAAAATCCCGGCCTTAACCGAGATTTTTTTCTGCTTAAGCTATTTCTTTTTCAGGATTTTCACCATCATTTTCATCATTTGCATCATCATTTCCAAGACCTAGGAAAGATAGTTTTGTTTCAGAAATCAAAATTGCAATAAAGATTAGGACGAAACCTATAATCTTATTTCTAGTTAAAGATTCGATTCCCATAAAGACTGGTATTAGGATACCAAATATGGATTCTGTTGCAAGGATAAGGGCTGCTGAAGATGCTGTCGCAAATTTTTGTCCTATATTTTGAAATAGGAGTGCTACAGTTGTACACATTACAGCAAGGTAGCCTACCTCAAGCACTGCCTTTTTAGTTAATACTATGGCAGAATTATCTTCAAATACCAAAGTCACTATGATTGATAAGACAGCTGCCATAGCAAATTGAAGGATGGTCATTAGGATTGGGTCTTTTCCGTTAGAAAACTTTGTTACAGCAACAATGTGAGCCGCAAATAATACACCTGATAGGAGGGCAAAACCATCACCTAGGATTGCTTCCCTACCTTGGTCAAAGACTGATCCACCGTCTCCTCCAGCCATTGATACAAAATATATACCGGCAATTGTGAATGCCGCCGCTATAATATTAAACTTATCTGGTCTTATCTTCAAAGCAAACCATGCCAAAAATGGCACTATTACACAGTAGGAAGCTGATAAAAATGCTGACCTACCTGGGTCTGTATATCCTACTCCAATTGTCTGAGCTGAGTAGGCTAAAAATAAAAATACGCCTATTGAAAGTCCGCTTTTTAAATCAGACTTGTCCATATCTCTTAATTTTTTCCAAAATATAATAGATAAGATTATCGCTGATACAGAAAATCTTATGGCAAGTATCATATTAGGATTAAATGTCTCTGATGCCACCTTCACAACCGTCAAAGATGAGCCCCAAAGAATGGCTACAATAAGTAGCATTACCTTACCTAAGATTCTCTTTTTGGTCATTTTATTTTCTGACCCCTTTGTTTGTTCTGTCATTTCTTCTCCTTTTATTTTTATTTGTAATTTAAATATACATATTACTTATACCCAAAAAAATTATATTTAAATATTATTTTCTTATAAATAATATAAGTAAGAAATTTCCATAAAAAAACTAGACGCCCTAGCGCCTAGTTAATTTTTCTATATTATTTTTTATCTACAAATATCCTATCAGATTTTGCTCCGACTAGTCTGTAGTATTTTACAGGTCTGCCTGATTTATCTCCCATGCGTCCTTTTCTTTGTGTTACTGATACACCGTTGTCAGAATAGTTCATGTGGATTATTGTATCTTCGTTTTTATTTAGGATAAATCCAGTGTGACCGCCTTCTCCTAGGGATTTGCCTGGGATTCCTGATACGAAGATATCACCGTAGTCGATTTCACTTTCGCTTATCTCTTTCATTACAGTTCCCTTTGCTCCCATTGAAAATAGGGTTTCTGTGTTGCCGATGTAGGCATTTGAATCTAGGAAACCTCCGTAGATTAGGGATCTAAATACTGCTGAAGAACAATCTGCTTCTTTTTCTGAAGTTCTTGTTGGTCCCATGTTGTAGGTCATGCCGCTGTTTTTAGCTCTAAACATCCAGTCCATTACAGTGTCGATGTCTTTGTTTCCTTCTTGCTTAAAGCCTGTTTGTCTTGCTATACCTTTTTCATTAGTATTGTATATTATACCATTTTGCATATAGGTAGAGTTTAAGACTAAACCATCATCGTCAAAGCAGTATAGGTTGCCATTTATTTCCCAAACACCTTTTTTGACATAGCCTGCCTTGTTGGTGTGGAATGTTTTGCCTTTGTAGGTTACCCATTCGTCTTTTTTAAGTGTTGCTATACCCTTGGCATCTATATCAAAGAAGAGGCCGTTTGTTATTGATGGTCTTCCTGTGATCATTGCTCCAGTTTCATAATTAAATACATAGGTATTTCCGTTTATATCTACTGGACCCTTTGCAAGAGACCCATCTTCTCTTGTCCTGTAGGATATACCGTCTAGGGCAAACCATTTGTTCTTAGGATTTGTTACAATGCCTATTGAGCTTACTTCGTAGTATTTGTTTGACAGAATCATCTTCTTGTTTGTTTGAAGCTTGCCGTTTTTGTCAAACATAAAGTCCTTATCGCCAACCTTTGTGACGCCTCTGGCAATCTTTCCGCCATCAAGAGTCCTGTAGATATTTTTATTTACATTGACCCACTTGTTGCTAACAGCATTCATTCTGCCAATCCTATCTACTTCGTAGTAGGTAGAGTCAGTTATAATCTTTAAATTTCTTTTTAGAACACCGTCTTCAGAGAAATAAAATTTGTTATTTCCAATCTGGCTAATTCCCCTGGCAAAATTTCCGTCTTCTTTGTTGTAGTAGATATCTTTACCGATACCCAACCATTTATTTTTAGGATTTGTTATATCACCAGTTTTGTTGGCCCTGTATATTTTGTCATTTACCTTGATATTTGCATTTTTAACAATTTTATTGTTTTTATAATATCTAATTTTATTGTTTTTCTTTACAAAATATCCACCAGCTGTTGAAGTGTAATAATTTTCTTCTTCGATATGGGTTTGTTCGTTATGGATTGGTGTTGATTCGCTTGATTGGTACTGGTTGTTTTTGAGTACATCATCTAGGTTTGTATCATCATAGTAGATTAGGCCAGGAATTCTCTTTTCTGTAGTACTACCATCTTCTTCTATAGGTTCTCCTACATTTTCACTAGCCAAATCTTCATTTTCGTTTTCAATACTAGTAGGATCAGCTAATGCTTCCTCTTCTGTATTTTGTTCTATATTTTGCAAGCTTTGATTCGCTTCTTCACCACCAAAAGCATCACCACTATATTGTCTTGATACTGGTTCAGGATTGGTGGATAAATCATTTGCATCATTCTCGCTTATACTGTCCATAGTCTCACTAAAAATTGGATTTTTATCCTCACTTGCATGAGCATTAGTAAGATTAACAGCAGAAGATAAAAATAATGTTGAGGCGAGCAGGACAGTTTTATTTATTTTTTTCATTGTCTTTTCCCTCTCTATATTACAATTTATTTACAGGCATTCTTTGTCTATTCTAAAATCTATACCTATTATATAATATTTCTAAGAAAATTGCAACAAAAAGGTTACAAAATTGTAAAGATTTGTAAAATTTATAGAAATTTTAGAAAAAAATTCACCACTTTATTAAAACTCACAAAAATGGTATGATTAATTATATAAACTTATAGATAATCGAAATAAAAAGGACGGAAATATGAATAGAAAATCACTAGCCCTAGCCCTAGCCCTAGGCTTAGTAATTACAGGATGCAATAGCAGCAACGACGAAACATCAAAGGTATCCGAAGAAACTATAGCCAAGGCCCTAGACGGCAAGGTTGATCT
>CAUPHU010000080.1:0-7581 GCA_963511095.1 uncultured Anaerococcus sp.
AGGAGCCAATGGAGCCGGCAAAACTACAACCCTTCAAACTATTTCTGGCCTGCTTCCAATGGAAGATGGAGATATATTTTTTGAAGATAAGTCAATAAAAAAAGAGAAATCATACAAGATTACAAGAAAAGGAATAGCGCAGGTTCCAGAAGGTAGGAGAGTTTTTAAGGGGCTTTCTGTAGAAGATAATCTTAAAATGGGAGCAATCTCTCTAAAGATTAGTACAGAAGAGCTTAATACCGAACTTGATAAAATTTATAAACTTTTCCCAGTCCTTAAAGAAAGGAAAAAGCAAAAGGCAGGCACCCTTTCAGGCGGTGAGCAGCAAATGCTTGCCATGGGTAGGGCGCTTCTTACAAATCCAAAGGTCCTTCTTTTGGACGAACCTTCTATGGGACTTTCACCTTTGTTTGTAGATAAGATTTTCGATACAATAAGGATTTTGAAAGAAGAGGGTAGGACAATCCTACTAGTAGAGCAAAATGCAAACCTCGCCCTAGATATAGCTGATAGGGCCTATGTATTAGAAACAGGCAAGATTGTAAAAGAAGGAGAAGCAAGTGATCTAAAAACAGATCCAGACGTGAAAGCTGCTTACCTTGGCATATAAAATCCAAAAATCAAAAAAATCCTAGCTAAGAAATGTCATTCTTTGCTAGGATTTTTATTTGTATTAATTGATTAGCTTAAAGGTAATTTAGCCTTAGTTATTTTTTGCAAATTCATAAAGAGTTTTAACATGCACTCCTGTCGCACCCTTGCCATTTAGGCCTTGTGGGGCTGACAAATAGGCTGTGCCAGCTATATCTAAGTGAATCCATGGATAATTTTCTACGAAATTTTCTATAAATTGACCGGCAGTGATAGAGCCTGCAAGTGGGCCACCTGAGTTTTTGACATCTCCATTTTCTGATTCGTTGTAGGTTTTAAAGAATGGATCGTTTGGCATTTGCCAAATTTTTTCATCTGCTTTTTTACTTGCTTCGATTAGTTTATCGAATGCTTCTTGGTTATTTGTAATTGATGGTGTATATGTTTCGCCAAGGGCTCCGAGAGCAGCACCAGTAAGGGTTGCAAGGTCGATTATAAGTGATGGTTTATATTCTGTAGCAGCGTAATTTACAGCATCAGCTAGGGTAATTCTTCCCTCAGCATCTGTATTATCTACATCTATAGTCATTCCGTTTCTTGCTTTAATAATATCGCCTGGCTTGTAAGATCTGCCTGATATTAAGTTTTCGCAAGCAGCCACAATAGCAACTACATTTACTTTAAGCTTATTAAGGGCAATTGCTTTCATTGCACCAATTACAGTTCCAGATCCGCCCATGTCTGAGTTCATTGTCTTCATACCATTTGAAGTTTTAATTGAGTAACCACCAGCATCGTAGGTTAGGCCTTTGCCAACTAGGGCAAGTGGAGCTTCATCTTTTTGTCCATGAAGGTATTCCATAACTATAAATTTAGGTTCCTTATCTGATCCCTTTGCTACTTCATAAAAAGCAGTTAGATTCATATCAAGGATTTCATCCTTGCCATAGATTTTTACATCAACACCTAGGTCTGATAGATTATCAACTGCAGCCTGAGCTAGGCTTTCTGGATAAATATCATTTGATCTTAGGTTAACTAAGTCTCTTGTTAAAAATTGGCCTTGTAGTACATTTTCTAATTCTTTTAAATCAGCATCAAATTCACCAAACTTCTCATCAAAATTTACATTTTTAAATAGATTTTCTTTCTTTTCTGATTTGTAGTGGTCAAATTCGTATTGTGAAACGATGAGAGCCTCAGAAATTGCCAAAACATAGTCCTTGTTATCCAGTTTTGTTGGATTATCAAGAATAGAGATACTTTCTACATCTTTTTCCTTAAGGAATTTGCCAAGATTGCAGATAGCTTCTTTAAGCACTTCCTTATCAAATTTGCCTTCTTCACCTAAGCCAAGATAGACTTTTCCATCAACTGGCATTACTTCACCTTTATTAGCCTTAAAATATGCAAGCTTTATTGACTCTTTAAAAGCTAATTCAATTGGATTTATATTTTCCTTATTAAAATTAAATTCCATACATTCCTCCTGATTTTTTATTACTAGTATTATCATACAATTTTTAAGTTAATCTTCATTTTTTAAAAGCTTAAATTTGCTTTAGTGATATAATATAAGTGGAGCTTGTTATGAAAAATGAGATTATTTTAAAGGATAAGACAAAAATATATTACGAAGAATATGGTAAAGGTGAAGACTTGTTTCTACTTCACGGCAACGATGGAGATATGACCTATTTTGAATACCAGATAGGTTTTTTATCAAGGTATTTTCACCTTATATTAATAGATTTTAGGGACCATGGTTTTTCTACTAATACAAAGGACCACCTAAGTTTTGAGCTTTTAGCTAGCGATTTGAACGAGGTATATGATTATTTTTCGATAAAAAAGGCGAATTTACTTGGCTTTTCAGATGGGGCAAATTTGTGTCTTGTTTTTAGTAAATTGTATCCAGAAAGAATTGACAAAATGATTCTAAATGCACCAAATGCAAGATTTAAAGGACTTACATTTACTGCCAAGTGCTATATGTATTTTGAAAATATTATCCGGTCAATTTTGCCATTTTTTAAGAAAAATAAGAGGATAGCAAATCTTCTACTTACAGACCTTAAGGTCGAAATCGAAGATCTAAGAAAAATTGAAAGCAAGACCCTAATTATAGTTGGTTCTAATGACCTAATCAGAATATCTCATATAAAAAATATAGCAAAAAATATAAGAAATTCAAAACTTGTAATCGTTAAAAACCAGGGACATAGATTAGCTAGAAAAGCTCCAGAAATATTTAATCATTTGGTATATGATTTTTTGAAGGAAGATTATGAAAAGAATTAAAAAATATAAAAAACCGATTTTATTAATTTTATTTTTACTTATTATACTTAACCTAAGCTACTATATAGCAAAATCTGCTCTAAATATCAAACTCAGAGTCACTCTTGCTATGATACTCTTGGGTGTTCTTCTTGGATTTATATGGAAATTTAAAGATTTCTTTATAAAAATAAAAGAAAAATATGGAGACCTTGGAGCAAGACTTTTAAAGGAAATAGTCCAGAAGATAAATTCTTTTTTTATAGGAGTTTATGGCCTGGGCTTCATCCTAAGTGCTGATGTGAGCGAATATTTATCATACTATCCATTCAATGAATATTCCCATGTCAGTGTGGGACTTTTTAGGACTCTTATAGAGATTATGATTGGCTTTGTATTCTTAATCTCATCAAGATTATCTTTTTCTAAGCAAAAACGATTTGTAAATATACTTTATCCACTTCTTGTGCTTACGTATTTTTACCTATATCTAGTAGGGGAAGCTTTTATATCGCTTTTGCCACTCCTAATTATTGGTCTTATGACCTATTTTACTAGAGATGTCTTGGTTAAGGAAAGTTTTATATACAGCATAGAAGAGATATTAATTGACATTATCTTTGCGGCCTTTTACCTTACAATATTTTTTAAAAATTCCTTTTCAACAAGACCACTAGAGACAATTCCTATTTACTATAAACTAGTATTTTTTGGTTTTGTTTTTATAGTCATGCTTATAAGTCTAAGGTTAATTTTAAAGTACATGAAGGCTGATAATGAGTTTTTGAAAGAGCCAGACCTAGAAGAATATAGACTTTTTCTATCAGAAGTTAATCAGGATACATCTATATGCGCTGGTCTTGGTTTTTTAGGAGATAAGTATATTCATTATTATGAAAAAGATGGGGAAAAATTACTGGCTTTTATTTATCAAATAGTTAATAATAAAATAATTGTGATGGGTGAACCAATTGGAAAAAAAGAAAACCTAGAAGCTGGCCTTAAATATTTCGTAGAAAAATGTGAAATCTCATCTCTAAATCCTATATTTTATGAGGTGGGCAGAAAATTCACCATCAATCTTCACGACTACGGCTATGATTTTATGAAGTTTGGTGAAAATGCCTTCTTAGATCTTGAAGAATTTAGCTTAGCTGGCAGGAAAAAATCGAGCCTAAGAAATATTTTAAATAGGTTTGAAAAAGATGGTTATAAATTTGAACTGATTGATCCGCCTTATGATGAAAATCTTTTAGACAGGATTGAAGTTATTTCTGAAAAATGGCTTAAGGGCAGGGATGAAAAGGGATTTTCTATGGGATTTTTTGATAGGTCCTATCTTTCCAGGTCAAAACTTGCCTTGGTCTATGATGATTTGGGAGAGCTTTCTGCCTTTATAAGTATAATGCCAAATTATGATAGAAGAATCCTAACTATAGATTTGATGAGATATGATACAGACCTTAATGTTAATTCTATGATGGATTATTTGTTTTTAAACCTATTTATCTATGGTAAAGATCATGCTTATAAATATTTCAACTTGGGAATGGCCCCACTTTCTAACGTGGGCATAAATAAATCGGCCTATTTGCCAGAAAAAATTGCTTCATTAGTATTTAAACATGCCGATTTTCTGTATCCTTTTAAAGGACTTAGGAACTATAAATCAAAATATGCCAGCCTTTGGGAGGGGAAGTATATTTGTTTTTCAAAGGGTAATTTCATTTTGACATCGATATTTGCAATACTTTTTGCCGATAAGGGAAAAATTAAGGAGGAATAAGATATATATTTATTTACTAGAAATTAGACTAGAAATTTTTTATAGCTTTTCACTGAAGGATAAGAGGAAAACTGTAAAGAGTATACTAGATTATGCGAGAAAGAACTTAAATATAAGTGCAGCCGAAATTGATTCTTTAGATATGATTAATTTAGCAGACTTAGCTTTTGTATCTATAAGTAATGACAATGAGGTCGCAAAGTCTGTCCTAGAAAAGATACAAAGAAAAATAGAGTCTAATTACCAGGTAGAAATCATTGGTAAAAATCTTGAAAGGTTAGTTTAATTATTAGATGGGTAAAGTATTAATAAAGATTAATAGAAGGAGAATTTATGAAAATTATTTGTTATAGCAAATGTTCTACTTGCAAAAATGTGCTTAAAACATTAGATGAGAAAAATATCTCTTACGAACTTAGAGATATTAAGGAAGACAATCCAAGTAAAGATGAGCTTAAGAAATGGCATGAAGCCACAGATTATGATATTAAAAGATTTTTTAATACTTCAGGTATGATTTATAGACAGGAAAATCTTAAGGATAAGCTTAAGGATATGACCTTAGAAGAGAAATACGAAAAGCTTGCAACAGACGGTATGCTTGTAAAAAGGCCTATACTATTTTTAGATGATGGTGAGATTTTAGTTGGACCGGATGTAAAAAAATACGTTGAATCCCTATAAGATATTGAAAATAACTGATAAAGGCGTATCATATAAAAAACTTTAGGGGTTAGATATGAGAAAAAAATTAACTTTATCAGAAAATTTATTGATTGGCTCCTTACTTTTTGGCTTGTTTTTTGGCGCGGGAAATTTAATATTCCCACTTGAACTAGGCCAAAGATCAGGAGCCAATATTACTTTAGTAACTATTGGATTTTTATTATCAGCAGTAAGTCTTCCAATCCTTGCAGTTGTCGCAACAGCAGCAAGCGATAGCGAAAGCTTGTTTGACTTGTCAAAAGCAGCAGGTAAAAAATTCGCATATTTTTTTACTACTCTTTTATACTTAACAATAGGACCAGGCTTTGCAATTCCAAGGACGGCTACAACTACATATGAAGTAATATTTGAAGGAAGCAAAAGATTTTATAATGCCCAAGGTCTATTTGTCTTTTCTTTGGTATTTTTTGGCCTAGTTCTATACTTTTCAATCAAAAAAGCTTCTCTTATAGATACGATTGGAAAATATATGACACCAATGTTTTTGATTTTACTATCTGTTTTACTTGTATTTTCAATTATTGAACCAATGGGACCTGTAGGAGCCTTTGAACCAATTAAAAGATATACAAAAAACGCTTTAGCTGTAGGCTTTGTAGATGGATATAATACCTTAGATGCTCCAGCAGGCCTTGCCTTTGCAATCATTATCATTTCAAATATAAAGGACCTTGGAGTGACAGATAAAAAATTAATGGCAAAGGAAACCCTAAAATCAGGTCTAGTATGCCTACTTGCAATGTCTTTAATATATTCAGGTCTTTCATTTATGGGTGGGGGAGCAGCAAATATCCTAGATGATTATGAAAATGGAGCTGTAATCTTATCCAGTATTTCAGAACACTATTTAGGAAGATTAGGTTATCTAATCTTATCATTGATAGTATTTATAGCTTGTCTAAAAACAGCTATAGGTCTTGTTTCAGCTTGCTCTGAGATGTTTGAAGATATGTTTAAAAACAAAATCACCTACAAAATGTATTGTGTGATTTTCTCCCTAGTATCATTTGCCATTGCAAATTTAGGCTTAAAACAAATTATAGCCCTTTCTGTGCCGGTATTGATGTTCATATATCCACTTTCAATTGTACTTATATTTTTATCTATAGTATCGATTTTTATAGGGAAAAGAAAACTTGTTTACCAGATCAGCCTTGGAGTTACAAGTATACTTGCCTTTCTTGACCTACTTATGGCATCACCAGAAATTATAAGCAAATCTAAACTAGCCCAAGCTATCCTAGATTTTGCAAGTGATAATCTTATTGGATTTGATATAGGGTTCGCATGGTTAATACCTGCAGTTTTTGCGTTTTTCTTAGGAGTTTTAATTGATAAAAGATTTTCAAAAAATTGAATTATATTCAATAAAAAGTATGATAATATCTGAATTTATGAGAGGTAATTATGACTGATTTTATACTGAGCGCAAGCTCTACTGTTGATATTCCTAGAGAAATTCTAGAAAAAGAAAATATAAAATGGATAGGATTTCCTTTTCAAATAGATGATGTTGATTATATAGATGATTTAGGTATTACTGTAAAACTAAATGATTTTTATCAAAAATTAAATGACGGTGCTATTGCAAGGACAAGTCAAATAACCTATATAAAGTATATAGAGTATTTTGAGAAATTACTCGAAGAAGATAAGGATATTCTTCACGTGACCCTTTCGTCAGGCCTTACTGGAGGGCTCCAGCAAGCCTATATGGCCCAAGAAGAACTTGAGAAAAAATATCCTGAAAGAAAAATCTATATCCTAGATAGTTTGACAGCTACTTCATGTGAGGGACTTTTTGTTCTTGGATTAAATGAGATGCGAAAAGAAGGATTTTCAATTGAGGAAGTATATAATTGGGGAATGGAAAATAGATATAAGGTAAATTCTATTTTCTTTACTTCTGATTTAACATATCTTGTAAGAGGCGGCAGAGTATCTAAGGCTGCAGGATCTTTCGGCAATCTTTTAAATATTTGTCCAATAATGGATACTAATACAAAAGGTGAGATAGTTGTTAGAGACAAGATAAGGACTAAGAAAAAAGCTATGAAGGCCTTGGTTAAAAAAATATCTGATCGTTTGATAAGAGATTTCCCATACAAAAACGAAATCTACATTGTCCATGCTCATGCTCCAGAAGATGCTGAAGATCTTAGAGAAAGACTTTTAGACGAACTCGATGGCTATCAAGG
>CAUPHU010000081.1:0-7559 GCA_963511095.1 uncultured Anaerococcus sp.
TCTTGCCCGCTATGCCTACGACTATCTTAAGAAATAAATTTGCCTTTGGCAAAAAAATAAAAGCGGTAAGGTATTAGTAAGATTTAAAATTCCCTAAGGAGCTTTTAATGAAAATAATTATTTTGGGAGCCGGCAAGGTCGGCTCTTTTGTGACAGAAGACCTCTCAAATGAGGGGCACGATATAATTGTAATTGATAGAAATAAGGAAGTTTTAGACAATCTTTTGGCTACTAATGACGTGATGGGCCTTGTGGGTGACGGACGTGATGTCGAGGCCTTGGTAGAAGCAGGCGCAAGTGATGCTGACCTTTTCATTGCCATAAGCCAATCTGATGATGTAAACCTAATCGCTTCAACTTTTGCAAAAAATCTTGGTGCAAAAAATATTATCACAAGGCTAAGAGAACCTCGTTATGTTAAGCACAGAAAGTTTATCGCCGATGTAACCCATGCAATGAGCATAATAAACCCTGAATACATAGCAGCTAAGGACCTACAAAGAAGTCTTAAATATTCTCACGCCCTAAATGTTGAGTCTTTCTTTAAAGATAGGGCAATAATGATGGAGCTTGTAATTGACGAAGATTCTGCCCTTGATGGCAAAAAGATCTCGGAACTCGCTTCTTATTCTGAAAATTACCACACCCTAATTGGGATTATAAATTCCGATGGGGAAATAAAGATACCCCATGGTGATGATGTCTTAAAAAGTGGGGATAAGATCTATCTGTTTGGTGAAAAAAAATCTATCGATAGCTTCTACAAAAATGAACAAAAAGGAGCCTATGACATCAAGGATGTCCTAATTATCGGCGCAGGCAACCTATCAAAATACCTGGTGGGTCTTCTCCTTGAGAGGGGATTTAAGGTAACCGTTGTGGAAATTGATAGGAAAAAGGCTGAAGAAATAAGCGAAATGCACGAAGGTGCCGTTGTTATAAACGCTGACGGTACCAGCCCTGAGATTCTAGAAGAACTTAGGATTAATCACTTTGACGCAGTCCTTGCCCTAACAGGTATTGACGAAGAAAATATCCTCATAGCCCTCCTTGCTCAGAAATTTGGCCTTGAAAAAATTATTGCCAAGGTAAATAGGATTAAGCTTTTGAAAATGACTGGTATCCTTGATATTGATACGACTTTCGCACCGAAGATGGCTGCATCTGACGTAATTAATAGGTATGTAAGAAGTAAGGTAAACGCTAGGGGCGAATCAATTTCTTCTTTATATAGGCTTGAAGATGAAAAGGTAGAGGTAATTGAATTTAAGGCTATAGAGCATTCTAAGATTTTAAATACTGCTCTAAAAGACCTAAATATCAGGGATGATAGCTTGGTGCTTGCAATTGATCACGGTCAAGTCGAAATTGAAATTCCAAATGGTATGTCAAAAATAAATCTTGGTGATTCTGTTTTGGTTGCAACAACCAACCACAGTTTCAAGGTCTTAGACGATATATTGGAGTAGTTATGAACCTAAAAATTATAAACCATTCCCTAGGTAGGTTGCTTCAAGTTTTGGCTCTCCTTATGGTAGCGCCCTTGCTAGTTGCCTTTATATACCGAGAGGGATTAAGTGATAAAATTTACTTTATAATACCAATCTTAATTGCAGGTATTGTTGGGACTATTCTAACGAAGATAGGAGATGAAACTGCTCATATATACACAAGAGAAGCCCTTTTCATCACGGCTGTTTGTTGGGTAATATTTTCTGTAATAGGGGCAATTCCGCTTTATCTTACACCAACAAACTACCATAGCTTTCTTGATGCTTTTTTTGAAATGGCAAGCGGCTTTACCACATGCGGGGCATCTGTCGCCATTGATGTGGAACTTCTTCCGCATTCTATAATTTTTTGGAGGTCCCTATCCCACCTTATCGGAGGAATGGGAATCTTGGTGTTTACATTAGCAATTTTGCCAAAGTCAAACAAAGAATCAGCCAACCTCCTTCAAGCAGAAATGCCCGGTCCATCTTTTGGAAAACTTACACCAAAACTTGGCCAGACAGCAAGGATGCTCTATATAATATATCTAGTAATGACAGTGATAACTGCAATCTTCTTACTTTTTGGAGGCATGAATCTTTTTGATTCTATAATATTTGCAATGGGAACTGCAGGCACAGGTGGTTTTGCCAACAAAGGCCTATCAGTAGGATATTATGATTCAAGATATATTGAAATGGTCTTATCAATTGCCATGGTCTTATTTGGAGTTAACTTCAATTTGTATTATTTTGCCCTAATAAGATCCGCCAGAGAAAGTTTCAAATCTGAAGAACTATATTGGTATCTTGGAATAATTGGCCTTGCAATAGTAATTATTTTTGTAAATATAAGAAGTTTTTATGGAAACACGGCCTATTCACTAAGCCAGTCAGTTTTTACTGTCTCATCGATTATAACAACGACAGGCTTTGTATCAGCTGACTATGGAAATTGGCCGATGCTTTCAAGGTGCATTTTGATTTTACTAATGTTTATAGGAGGCTCTGCAGGTTCAACTGCAGGTGGTTTTAAGGTATCAAGATTTCTAATCCTATTTAAAACAACTATAAACCATATCAAAAGAGTAATAAATCCAAGAAGAGTTACCATCACAAAAATTGATGGAAAAAGAATGGATAAGGACCTAGAAGAAGCTGTAAATAAGTATTTGGTATTGTATATACTTTTATTTGTCGTATTCATGGTAATAGTAAGCCACGATGTAGAAAATTTCGAATCAGCCTTCGCAGCCGTTGCGACAACCTTCAACAACGTTGGCCCTGGTCTAAACGACTTTGGACCTGTAAATTCCTTTGCACAAATGGCACCCCTATCAAAATTCACCCTCACAATCGCAATGCTATTTGGAAGGCTAGAATTATATCCAATGCTCTTACTATTTTCTCCTTATACCTATAAGAGAATGAGCAATAAATAAGATAAAAAGTATTGACAAATAGCAAAAGTGCTAGTATCATATATAAGTCGACTCAGACCTTCATAAGGAATCGAGACGATCGCTAATCCTGGAAGCGATATAAAAATGCCAGGACGAGTACAGCCGCAAGCTACTAGTGCGGTGTCTAAATATAGTAGCCGAATAAATTATAGGAGGATGAGATGAAACATCAAAAGACATGGACTGCGACTCCATCAAACATCGAAAGAAAATGGTATGTTGTTGATGCAGAAGGCATGGTTCTAGGTAGACTAGCTAGCCAAGTTGCAGCAATACTAAGAGGAAAGAACAAACCAACATTTACTCCACACTTTGACACTGGAGATTATGTAATAGTAATCAATGCTGACAAGGTAGTTCTTACAGGAAACAAAGAAGATCAAAAAGAATACAAGAGATATTCTGGATACACAGGTGGTCTAAAAATCACAAAATATAAAGACATGAAAGCTAAATATCCAGAAAGAATTGTAGAACACGCAATAGTAGGAATGCTTCCACACAACAAACTAGGTCGTGCAATGGCAAAAAAACTAAGAGTTTATGCAGGTAGCGACCACGGTCATGAAGCGCAATTCCCAGAAGCTTTAGATCTTAGATAGGAGTAGAATATGGCAGATAACATAATTCAATCAACTGGTAGAAGAAAAACCTCTGTTGCAAGAGTAACAATGGTACCAGGTTCTGGAAATATAATTGTAAACGGAAAAGATTTAGATCAATATTTTGATTTTGAAACACTAAAAATTATAGCAAGAAGCCCACTTGCATTAACAGAAAATCTTACAAGCTACGATATCAAAGTTAATGTAAACGGTGGTGGTTATAATGGTCAAGCAGGAGCAATCAGACACGCAATCGCAAGAGCACTTCTAATTGCAAACCCTGACTACAGAGTTGCCCTAAAAAGAGCAGGCTTCTTAACACGTGATTCACGTAAGAAAGAAAGAAAGCCGGTCTTAAAAAGGCAAGAAAATCTTCACAATTCTCAAAGAGATAATTACGAATTACAAATCGCAGGAATTTATTCTTGCGATTTTTTTATAACAAGGATTTTATGAACAAGATAAACTACAACAATGTCATGGAAGACATTATAAAAAAACTTGATAAGGAAGAAAAAAGACCAAGGCTTTTGCTTCAGGTTTGCTGTGGGCCCTGCTCAACTGAAGTTATAGAAAGACTTAGGGACCATTTTGACATGGATCTATATTTTTATAATCCTATGATCTATCCAAGGAGTGAGCTAGATAAGCGTGCAGAAAATCTTATAAAAGTAGCAGATAAGGCAAAATTTGAAGGAGAGGTTATAATTCCTGCAAATGACATGAGTGATTTTAAGAAGGTTGCTGAAAAACGAAAAGATGATAAGGAATTTGGTCGTGCTTGCTACGATTGCTACGACCTAAGGCTTGACGAGACAGCAAGACTTGCCAAAGAAAAAGGCTATGATTATTTCACAACAAGCCTTTCAATATCTCCTTATAAAAACGCCCAGTGGCTTAATGAAATAGGGGAGAAACTGGAAGAAAAATACGGAATAAAGTATCTTTATGCAGATTTTAAGAAGAAAAATGGCTACAAAAGATCTATAGAATTATCAAGTGAATACGGGATTTATAGGCAAGAATATTGTGGTTGTATTTTTTCAAAACAAGAAATAGAAGAAAAAAATTGTTAGATTTTTATTAAGTTGGGTATCTTATCAATAGGAGATGCCTATGAAAGACTTACTTTTAATAAAAAAAATAAATCCTCCCCTCAAAGAGGACAAAGTTTTTCCATTCACCTTCCAATTAGATGATAAATTCACTAAAGAAAAGGCGATGGAGATTTTTTGCGGTTTAAAATCTAAGGGTATAATAATAGAGGATGAATTTTTGATTAAGGATAAGAGTTTCACAGTCAAAATTTACTCCGAAAATACTACAAAAGTTATAAATGAGATATTAGCAAAGGGTCTTGATATATATGGAATATATATAGCATATGGTAAATTGCTAGAAAAAGGAGAAATAAATGAGTAAAGTATTAGATCTATTAAACGAACAAATGAACTTTGAATATGAATCAGCTTATATCTACAAAGCAATGGCTGCTTATACAGATAGGCTTGAACTTGATGGTTTTACCCACTGGTTTGATGAACAAGTTAAAGAAGAAATCGGACATGGTGAAGCTATGAAACACTTCCTTCAAGAAGTTGGTTATGATGTAAGATATAAAGCAATTGCTGAACCACAATATGACTATGAAAGTCTAGTTGATGTATTTACAGCTGCACTTAATCACGAAAAAGAAGTAACAAGAAGAATTACAGAAATAGCAGAACTTGCTAAAGATGAAGACCTAAGAGTATTTTCATTCCTTAAAGGCTTTATCGATGAACAAGTAGAAGAAGAAGATTCTGTTGGTAAAATCGTAACAAGACTAGAAAGAATCAACGGTAACTGGGGTGGAATCTACATCCTTGACCACGAACTTGGTTATAGAAAATAATTTTAAGGGAGCAAGGCTCCCTTTTTTCTTACTTAAATATCCTAAGATTAATATTAAAATACAAAAGAATTTGCAGATGATATATCAATATACTTGACATCTATATTTAATTTATGTATAATATTAGCAAAAGGAGTTAGAAATGTTAACCTTACTTTTAATAATAGGAGCCATCTTACTTGGCATCCCAATCATAAAATTAATTTTCAAACTAATCTTAGGAATACTCGGTATAACAATGGGTCTAGTAAGCCTACCATTTTTACTAATAGGAGGCCTAATAATACTACCAATTATTATAATATTCGGTATCCTAACAAGACTTTTACCAATAATTTTAATTGGAGGCCTTATTTATCTTGCCTATAGGTATAAGACAAATAGAGATTTTTACTAAAAAATAATAATTAACCAAATTCTTTAACAGGGGTAGAAATTTCTATCCCTGAATTTTTAGTTAGTAGTAAATTCCTAGTGATAAAAATACTTGTTCTAGTTGTTTGTTACAAAATTAAAAAGATATTCGTTATAATTGCGTAAAGAAATTTCGATTATTATTAAAGGAGGATTAAATTTGAGAAAAAAGTTGCCAGTATTCTTAATTATAATATTTATTGTAATGTATATACTGTATTTTCACCCTATACAAAACTTTTTAGCTCAGAAATCATTTAATGAGTACATTAACCTTCAAGGAACAAGTGAAGAAAATATAGAAAGTAAAAGAATATTTAAAGATTATAAGCAGGATGGTTATTTTATTGAAGTTATTTACAAAGATGATCCAGATTTTATTTATGATTATAAGTATTCGGTAGATTCAATTAAGAATATGGCTAGTTATAAAGCAATAAGATGTGATGTTTATACTAAATATAATGAATCAGTAGAATTATCAGGGGATATTGAAAGTATAAAATATCCACCGATTGAGTAAAATTAAATTATTTTTAGCATCATTTAATTATATTAAATACCTAATTCAATTAAAAATAATAGTTTCATATTATGCAAAAAGTTAAATATCTGTTGGTGTTCATGGTATTAGTAGGAATATTACTTTTTGTTCCATATTTATAAGTAGCAAATAATAATAAAGTAGCTTAAAGTTTATAGCATATAAAGAAATTATAGAGGCTTAAGAGAATGTAAGGGAGAAGATTTTACATCTTTAATAACTTTGAGCTATATTTCATCAGTGAAATTTAGGTTCTTATCTCTGATATTCAGTAAATTTGAAATAAAATAATTGTAAGACATATTTAATCTCCTTTTTAAGTTGTGGTTAATTTAATATAGGGTAAATGATTAAATATGTCTTTTTTTTACAAAAAAATCGTGCTGATAGAAGTATCATTTACTTCCACCAACACGATTTATTATAGAATCGGATTTTGTATTGTTTGATTTTATAGGTTTAGTACAAAATTTTCTATAGCTTCTCCAACAGCGCCATTATTGTTATCATGGTTGGTTATATAGTCTGCACTTTCTTTTACCTGAAGCCTTGCGTTTTTTACAGCGACAGATGTGCCAGCTTCTTCTAGCATGGCTACGTCGTTGTAGTTGTCTCCTATTGCTAGGACGTTTTCCATTGAAATGTTGTAGGACTCGCAGACTTTTTTTAGGGCCACCGCCTTATTTACTCCTCTTGCATTTATTTCCATATACATGTTAGAAGAGTAGGTGATTTCTAGTTCGTAGTTGGTTATTCTTGCTATATCAACCTCTAGGGCTTGAAGGGCGTTCATGTCTTTATTTTTGATTATAACCTTTAATATTATCTCTTCTTCTAGAAAATCTATATTATCAGTATCGATTATATTTATATGCTTTTCAGCTACAATTGTGTCGTCTGTAAGGTTTAGTCCGTATTTTTTATCGAGTGTATAGATATAAAATGTGAGTTTATTTTCGTAGGCGAAATTAAATATATTTTTTGCATATGAAAAATCCATATCTACGACATCAACTATCTCTTTGGTTTTGACATTCATTGTAACAGCGCCGTTACAACAAATTACATACCTATCATCTGCTATGACTCCAGCTTGCTCTGGTATATCAAAAATTTCATAAGGGCCTCTGCCTGTTGCGAGCATTACGA
>CAUPHU010000082.1:0-7480 GCA_963511095.1 uncultured Anaerococcus sp.
CATAGGTAATTTACTACCCAAAATCCCTATTGGATAAAGCATCAAAAATGAAGTAAGGGCTGAACCTATGAGTGCCATCTGGACAAGAATAATGCTATCAGCGTGGCTAAGGCCTGCTGCATCAGCAAAAATCAAAGCTGGAGCTACACAACCTGCAATCATAGCAATAACGTGTTGTAAGGCTAAAGGAAAGGCCTCTTTTGCTGGAACCTTGCCTTCAAATTGAAACAATTCTTTAAATTTACTTTCCATTATCTCTCCTATTTTTTTATTTTGGATAAAGAAAAAGCCACCATTAATGGTGACAAAATATTTACTTATCCTAGTTCAAAAACAAATGATGCTTATAAGTGATTATAAATGTAAAATTTTTTTAACATCATTTCTGACATAGTTATACAGCTATTAAGTTTTTAGTCAAGTAATATTTTTAGGTAAACTTTTTCATAAAATTCAAGCATTATCTAAGTTTTTATTTTCCCATAAATGAAGTAAAATAGTAGAAAGTTTGCGAAAAATAGATATGGAGAAGTAAATGAAATTAGTAATACCAGAAGCTTATAAATCAAACGAGGACCTTTATAGGACCCAAGTTTTAATAAAAGAAATAAAAGATTATTTTCAAATAAACCTAGCTAATAACCTAAACCTAAAAAGGGTATCCGCCCCACTTTTTGTTTCTACAAAATCAGGGCTAAACGACAACCTAAATGGTGTGGAAGAGCCAGTTTCCTTTAGACTTCCAGAAGCTGATAACGAAAAAATGGAAATTGTCCACTCTCTTGCCAAATGGAAAAGATTTGCCCTAATGGAATACAATTTCAAAGTCCACGAAGGCCTCTACACAGACATGAACGCCATTAGAGCCTGCGAAGAGCCAGATAATACCCATTCTTTTTATGTTGACCAATGGGACTGGGAACTCATTATTAATCCGGAAGATAGAAACGAAACCTACCTAAAGCAAGTAGTTGAAACAATCTACAGGACCATGAAAAGCCTTGACGAATACCTTTGTGGCCTAATTCCTACAAGGACAAAACTTTTAAAAGATCAAATCAGATTTATGACAAGTGAAGAACTCCTTCAGAAATACCCAGGTAAGAGTCCAAAGGAAAGAGAAAGGCTTGCAGCCAAAGAATACGGGGCAGTCTTCTTATCACAAATAGGAACAATCCTTTCAAACGGCGATAAGCATGATAACAGAGCACCAGACTATGATGACTGGTTATTAAACGGAGATATAATTGTCTACAATCCTGTCCTAGACGATGCCCTAGAGCTTTCTTCAATGGGAATCAGAGTCGATAGTGCAAGGCTAAACGAGCAATTAAAAGTGTCAGGTAATCTTGATAGACTAAAATACGACTACCACAGAATGCTTCTAGATGATAAGCTACCTCAAACAATAGGAGGCGGAATCGGCCAATCAAGGCTATGTATGTTCTTCTTACAAAAGGCTCACATCGGCGAAGTCCAAGTATCCTACTGGCCAGATAATCAAAGAAGGACTCTTGCCAACAAGGGAATACAACTTTTATAAGATGGGTGCTTAAATATTTAGTTTTTGAAAAAACTTTTTCTAAACTAAATTGCAAAAACTTAGCACTTATTAAACCAAATAATATTTAATGAGATTTTTAAATTTAGATGATATTTTAATCATTAATTTTAAAGGTCTCTTTTTATTTTAAAATTTTTCCTATCTTCTTTAGTAATATGAATTAAAAAAATATATAGAAATTGTTTAACAAGAAATTTTAGGGGTATAAAAGATTTAAGATAGATAAGAATGATAATACTTATCTAAATATTTTTTTAGGAGAAATATATGAAGAAAACAAATCGTTGGCTAATTCTTTTGGCAGCTATCTTAACCAACCTTGCGCTAGGATCGGGCTATGCATGGTCAGTTTACCAACAAGCACTCCTTGCTGAAAATCCATCTTGGGTTATCACTCAAACTTCCCTTGCATATTCAATTTCTTTTGCAATGGTGCCACTTGGCATGATTTTATTTGGAAAGATGGTTGACAACAGACAGGTTAAAAAAGTAGTATTTATCGGTGGCGTCCTATTTGGACTTGGTATGTTTACCACAGGTTTTGCAAAATCGATTCCTATGCTCTACCTAAGCTATGGTATCCTTGCAGGTCTAGGTATTGGTGCTGGCTACGGTGCTGCTACAAGCGTCAGTGTGAAATGGTTTCCAGATAAGAAGGGTATGGCAGGCGGTCTTACAGCAGCTGGCTTTGGATCAGGTGCTATAATCCTTGCTCCTGTTGCCAATTCCCTAATCGACAAATACGGCATTTCTACCACCTTTAAGATAATGGGTACAGCTTTATTTTTAGTAATTATTATCGCTTCTTTTGTAATGAAGGAAGCTCCTATTGTAGAAAATGCTGGACAAGTAAGTGTGGATTCTTCTGATAAAACCTGGAATGAAATGGTTAAAGAAGGCAAATTCTGGCTACTTTGGGCAATATACGTCCTTGCAGCATTAGCAGGAATGATGGTTATTGCTCACGCTGCAAATATAGCAACAGAATACGAACTTGCAAAGCCAGCCCTTATTGTAATGGTAGTTGGTCTTTCTAACACACTTGGAAGGATTGCTTGGGGCTCAATTTCTGATAAGCTTGGTAGGTACAAAACTGTAATCCTTATGTTTATCGCATCAGCAATAGGCCTTGTCCTAGTTTACCTAAATCCACAACTTGGATCATGGTCAGCTGTTGTCGGCCTTATCTTAGTAGCATCTTCATTCGGCGGATTCTTAGGATCTTATCCTGGAATCACAGCTGATAACTGGGGATCTAAAAATGCTGGTTCAAACTATGGTTTCATGTTCACAGCCTACGGTGTGGCAGCTGTAGTTGGTCCTTCACTTGCAGCTAACATTAAGACCTCATCAGGCTCATACGGTCTTGCTTTCGTAATCTCTGCTGCAATGAGTCTTGTAGGTCTTGCCCTAATGCTAGGCTATGTAAAAACAAATAAGAAATAAATTTCAATTTCTAAATCAAAGTTAATTATTAAACTATAATAAAAATCGTCCCAAATCAGGATTTGCTAAAAAATAAATTAGCAAAATGATTTAAGGGACGATTTTTTTATCTTGCCGCCTCATATTCATTTATTTCAGCTATGAAAATATCACCGTATTGGATTAGTTTTTTCTCCCCCACACCCTTAATTTTTAAAAATTCTTCCTCATTTTTAGGCTTATTTACAGCCATATCCTTAAGGGACTGGTCGGAGAAAATTATAAATGGTGGAATTTTTCTAAGTCTTGATAAGTCAAGCCTTAACTTTTTAAGCCTTTCAAATAGGTCCATATCTTCATCATTTACAAGGTCCACTTCCTTATGCTTTTCGGATTTTGTGTTTTCTATTTTTCTTGCATAAAACTTAGTCTTAGAAAATAAGATTTCCTTAGACTTTTCTGTAAGAGCAAGGACCGGATAATCAAGGCCTGCTACCCTAATATAGCCGTCTGCAACTAAAATTCCTATCAAATCCTTAATCTCTTTGGAGTTAGTATCCTTCATTATGCCGTAGGTCGAAAGGTCTGATAAGTTTTTTTCCCTAGCATTTTGGTTTTTAGACCCCTTTAAGCAATCAACTACAGTATTTATACCGTATCTCTGATCAAGCCTAAAAATACAAGATAAGATTTTTTGTGCTTCTATAGTTTTATCTTCTTTTATGATGTCATCTAAACAATTTGAACAGAAATCGCACTTTTCTTCATGGTCTTGGCCAAAATATTCTAGGATAAATGACCTCAAGCACCTTGAAGTATTGACGTAATTAATAATGGTTTGAAGCTTTTCTAGTTGGATTTTTCTATAGGCTAAGTTTTGACTTTGGTTTATGAGGTGCTTATTTATAATTATATCCTGGGCAGAATAAAGGAGAATACAATCAGCTACTTCACCGTCTCTGCCGGCCCTGCCTGCCTCTTGGTAGTAGGATTCCATATCCTTTGGCATATTAAGGTGTATTACAAATTTGACATTAGACTTATCAATCCCCATGCCAAAGGCATTTGTGGCTATGACTATATCTTTTTTATCAAAAATAAAGTCTTCCTGGGCTTTTTTTCTCTCAGCTTCTGTTAGGCCAGCGTGGTATTTTACAACGCTAAAACCCATAGCTCTTAGGTTTCTGTGAAGCTTTTCTACCCTATTTCTTGTTGAAGCATAAATTATCCCTGACTGGCCCTCGTGGTCTTCTAGATAATCTTTAATAAATTTGAGCTTATCTTTGGGTTTTCTCACTATAAATTTAAGATTTGGCCTATCAAATCCTGTTACTTTTACAAAAGGATCCTTTAGGTCCAGATTTTTTATTATATCTTCCCTTACTTCCTTGGTAGCTGTCGCTGTAAAGGCTGCAATTTGGATATCCTTGCCAAAAATCTCATATAAATCTGTAATCAATTTATAAGACGGTCTAAAATCATGCCCCCATTGGGAAATACAATGAGCTTCGTCTACTGCCACAAAGTTTAGGTCAATCGTTTTTAAAAAAGACCTAAAATACTCATTTTCAAGTCTTTCTGGAGAAATGTACAGAAGTTTAATCTCTCCCTTTTTAGCCTCATCAAGTGTATTTTTATAAGTTTCAAAATCCTGACTTGAATTTATAAAGCTTGCCCTAATCCCATCTTCCCTTAGGGAGTCGACCTGGTCTTTCATAAGACTTATAAGAGGTGAAATCACAAGGGTTAGGCCATCTTTCATAAAGCTAGGAAGCTGGTAGCAAATCGACTTGCCCCCTCCAGTTGGAAGGACTCCGAGGACATCTTCTCCCTCCATAATTTTTTCTATAATTTCCTTTTGGCCTTCCCTAAAGGAGTCAAAACCGAAATATTTTTTTAAATTATTAGTAATTTCTATATCCATATCCACCCTAAAAAAAATAATTAAGCCCTAAGACTTAATTATTTTCTTCCTCTTCTGAGTTTTCTTCAAGATTATCATCTTGATTTTCCTCTTCTTCTTGACGTTTCTTGTTTTCTCTTTCTGTCCTATCGATATTTCTTTCTAGGGCATTATCTTCGTCTTTTTCTATCTTGGTGTCATTTGTTAGGTACTCTTCGTTTTCAACTGTTGCACCTTCGCCCTTATTAAAGACGATATTTCCGATTTTTGTCCTGAGGTCTATATTGTTTTTGGCTTCTTTATCTGATAGGTAGCCGTCCTTGATATTCCTGTAAGAAATATTTCCAAGTATAAAATTACCCACCTCAAGATTTGCACTTATATTGTAATTATCAATAGTATCCTTAGCTTCAATTAGGATATCACCAGTTTGAGTTGTAAAATCAAGCCTGTTTCCTAGTTTTGATTCTTTGATTACAATGTCACCTGCTACAGTAGTGAGCTTGGTATTTGATAACTCACTTTTTTCTAGATTTATAGAACCAGATTCATTTCTGATAGAGCCTTGGAAAAATCCATTGTTTAGACTTATATTTCCACTTTTTATCCTAAGATCAAAGTTTTTTACCTCAAGGTCATCGATTTTGACATCGCCTGCCCCGATTGTACCCTTGATTTCCTCGATACCGCCTGTAGATGGAAGAAAAATCCTCACTATCGGAATTTTATCCTTCATATAAAGCTCTTTACCCTCCACCTTGCTCTTAAGCTTAAGAACTCCGTCTTGGAAGCTTACATCAAGGAGATAGGCATTATCTTCGCCCCTAAATAGCTCTGTATATTCTATATAAGGATTGGTATTTGACCTTTGGATTCTCACATCTGATGAAGCAAGGTCAAAGTCAATTGACTTGATTTTATTTAGGTCAACCCTCATAATCCTGGATTGGTTATACGAATTTTCATCTATTTGGCTTGTTGTCGCATTATTTTGGATAGATGCATTTTTCCTTTGGGAAATCATAAAGATTACCAAGGCAATCAATACTAGTCCGACTAAGCCAAAAATCAATCTTTTCTTATTAATATCATTTATCTTCTTGAAAATTTCAAACCTTTCCTTGTCAGTTTTTCTGTAATCTTTTTCTTTATTTTCATTCTTATCTTCGATTAATTCTTCATCGATTTTTATTTTTTTATCGTCCACTCTCGCCACCACCTAGTTTTTCAAAAATAATAAGTCCTGATGTTAAGAAAAATATCCAGCCTACATAAAGTAGGGGCATGTCTTTTTTTATAAAAATAGCAAATATTTTTTGTAAAAATTTAGAAGATATTTCTCCTTGTAATAAATATTGTATCACAAAAACCAATGAAAATACATTAAGACATGCAATTATTATGAAAAAAATGTTTTTGCTTATGATTAGTTTATTATCTTTTATATAAAAGAAAAGCAATATCAGGAAAAAACTTAGCACAAGAAGAAGTCCTGTCATGTAAGCTTCTTTTACGAATAATACCGACAAGATGCAAAATATTAATATTATAAGGGCTTTGAGCTCTTTTATAAAGTTAATTTCAATCAATATTCTACCTCCCACAAATAAAGGCCTGCTGGACTTAAGGCTGGATTTGCACGTTTGTTGTTGTCTTTATCAAAATAGGCCTTAAAATCATCAAGGCTAATTTTTCCTCGAGATAATTCTATTAGACTTCCAGTCATAATCCTAACCTGGTTATGAAGAAAAGAATTTGCCTTAAAATAAATAGAAAGCTTGCTTCCTTCTCTCTTAAAATAACAATCATCAATCCTTCTTTGGGTATTGATTTCAAGATCCTTATCCTCTTTCATAAAAAGCCTAAAATCGTGGTCACCCTTTAGAAGATCAAGTCCTTCTTTAAGAAGATCATAATCAAGCTTATAGGTGATATTTTCCATATATGACCTGTATATTGGATGGGGATCTCTTTCTTGGTTTATGACATACCTGTAGGTCTTAGTCTTGCAAGAAAACCTGGCATGAAAATCAAGGCCCACTTCTTTTGAAGAAAGAGCCAAGATGTCATCAGGTAAATGTGGCCTTAGATGATAGGCAAATCCCTTGCCAGAAATCTCACTTGCTGTTAGTAAATTTACAAAAAATCTCCTAGCATGTACTCCCGCATCTGTCCTTCCACAGGCTATGACTCTGTTGTCCTCGCCGGTTAATTCATTTATAGCTTTTTTAATTTCTTCTTCAACTGTTCTTTGATCTATTTGATACTGATAGCCTTTGAAGTCTCTCCCATCAAAGGCAAGTTCTAAGAGTACATTTTTTATCATAGGAAATAATATACTATTATAATTAGACAGAAAATTGTAAAGCCGATTATGCTTATCCAATCTGTTTTGTCCATACTTATATCATTTAGTTTAGTTCTTTCTTCACCTATCCTATAAAGTCTCGCTTCCATTGCTGTTGCAAGGTCGCTTGACCTTTTTAGGGCGTTTATAAAAAGAGGAACCAAGAGAGGGATCATTGATACAGCCCTATCTATAATATTGCCTGATTCAAAATCTGCTCCCCTTGCCATCTGTGCCATCT
>CAUPHU010000083.1:0-7460 GCA_963511095.1 uncultured Anaerococcus sp.
AATTATCTGTTCTTTATAAGGAATGTGACGAAGAAAAAATTGAAGATATAATCTTCACAGAAACTACTTCGATTGGTGTGAGGAAATTTGACCTAGAAAGAACAATCCTAGATAGGCAAATAATAAAGGTTTCTTATAAGGATAGGGACTACCTTGCAAAACAAGTGAGCTTCAGGGATAAAGTTTATACCTATCCAGAATACGAATCAGCAAGGATCCTAGCTGAAAATGAGGAAATTTCCCTAAAAGAAGCCTATGATTTGATGAGGGCCTTAGTGGTAAAAATAGAAAAATAAAGACAAACCAGGACATGAAAACAGTCCTGGTTTTTTGTGTAGATTTTTGACTAATTTCTTCCTTTATTCTGTTTTTTAATTCATAAGATTCCTCGTCGTTCGCTGGGCTCACTCTGTCGGAATGGCGCTTATAAATCCTGAGCCAAAATGTTCTGCTAAATATTTATTATTGAAATTAAACTGGGTATATAAGTATTAGAATAATACATATGGAGGCACTCATGTTTAAGTACGAATTTATCGAAGTCCCTTTTGAAGGAGGCCTTAAGGCTGGAACAACAGTTACCTTTGAAAAATGCAAGGAAATTATAAACGAAAAGGCAAAGGATGGATGGGAACTCGTTCAAATCGTCCCGCTTACCAATGAAAGATGGTCGTCTTACTCTTTTATTAACTACACTATAGTTTTTAAAGTTGATGACTAAGCTTAGTTTTCTTCTTAGCTAAATTTTTTAAAATAAGAAATGGTCAATTTTTATGAATATCCAATCACAAATTAAAAATTTCTCTGTTTTGCTCTTAAGAGAATCGAAAATTAAAGAAAGGAAAAATAAAGATAGGTCAAAAATTTTTGAACTGTCTATAGTCTTAATAAAAGTGCAAGAAGATTTTTTTGATAATAAAAAACCCGAACTTTTGGCCTACTTCAACGAAAAACTAAAAGTCTCACAATGGGAAAATTCTTATGGGGAACTGGTAAATAACAAGATTGTAAATATAATCGATTATTATGAAATACTAGATGATATCGACTTTAAGAACTTTACAGAAGTTTATAGTAGGTATATTATTGGAGATCTCAAGGACACTCCTCAGGCTATTATAGAAAAATATCACTTGAATTGATATCTCTTTATTTGTAATTTAAGCTTATTCTTTACAAGATGAAAATTACAAACTTGCAAGGTGCAAACAAAAAAGGTTATGAATGGATAGGAAGCCTATCCTTTCATAACCTTTTTATATTTTTTACTCATCGTCTTCTGATAAGTCTATAAATCTCTTATTTCCATCTTCTTTTTCGAAATCTTTTTCAGTTTCATTTTCTTTTTTATTTTCGGATTCTTCTGAAATTTGAGTTTCTTCATGTGGAGATTTTTCTTTATCTTCTTTATTTTCCAAATCTTTTAGGTCTACATCGGTGTTTTCGTCGATTTTTGTTTCGCTTACTTCTTCCTTTTTCTTCCCTTCAAGAATTTCCATAAATTCTTCTCCAGTTATGGTTTCTTCTTTTAGTAGGAAGGCTGAGATTTCGTGGAGTTTGTCGATGTTGTCTTTTAGGATTTCGACTGCTCTAAAGTGGGCATCTGCAATTATTTGTGCGACCTTTTCATCTATCCTATTGCCTGTACCGTCTGATACTATCATGGCTCTTTGGCCGCCTAGGTAGCGCCCTTGGATTTGTTCTAGCTGCATGAAGTCAAATTCGTCGTCCATACCGTAGATTGTTACCATGTTTCTTGCGATGGCTGTAGCTCTTTCGATGTCGTTTGAAGCGCCTGTAGTTTTGGTATTGAAGATTAATTCTTCTGCCGCCCTACCACCTGCGAAGGTTACGATTTCGTCGATTAGCTCTTGCTTGGTCATGATGTATTTCTCATCCTTATCGACTGTCATGGTGTATCCTAATGCACCACCAGTTCTTGGTACGATTGTAATCTTTGTAACTGGTGTCTTGTGGGTTTGGATGGCTGCAACTAGGGCGTGGCCTACTTCGTGGTAGGCTATAATTTTCTTCTGATCATCTGAAATTACTGCGTTTTTCTTTTGCATACCTGCTATTACTGTCTCGATTGATTCTTCAAGGTCTTCTTGGCTTAATTTTTTCCTGCCTTCTCTAACAGCTCTTAAAGCACCTTCGTTTACAATATTTGCAAGGTCTGCTCCGGATGTACCCGCAGTTCTCTTTGCTATTTCTTCATAGTCTATGTCAGAATCTTTCTTGATTCTCTTTGCATGGACTTTTAGAATATCTTCACGACCCTTTAGGTCTGGTAGTTCTACCTGAACTTGCCTGTCAAACCTGCCTGGTCTGGTTAGGGCTGGGTCTAAGATTTCTGGTCTATTTGTTGCAGCAAGTAGTACTACTCCTTCTGCCGCATCAAATCCGTCCATTTCATTTAGTAATTGGTTTAGGGTTTGCTCACGTTCGTCATTTCCAGAGTATCCTGATACGTCACGTTTTTTACCGATCGCGTCTATCTCGTCTATAAAGACAATACATGGGGCTTTTTCCTTGGCTTGTTTGAAAAGATCTCTTACCTTAGAAGCACCCATACCAACGAACATTTCCACAAATTCAGAGCCTGAAATAGTGAAAAATGGTACCTTAGCCTCGCCGGCAACAGCCTTTGCAAGTAGGGTCTTACCAGTTCCTGGAGGTCCTACAAGGAGGATTCCCTTTGGTACTCTTGCTCCGATTTCCTTGTATTTGCTTGGATTGTGGAGGAAGTCGACAATTTCAGTTAAGCTTTCCTTGGCTTCTTCCTGTCCTGCCACGTCTTTGAAGGTCTTGCCTGTTTCATTTTCCATATAGACCTTGGCATTTGACTTGCCGAAATTCATAAAATCGGCTCCGCCTCTACCGCCCATGGTCTTAGATAGGGATCTTGATGCAAAATAGAAGATTCCTATTAGGAAAATAAATGGCAGTACGCTTGTAAGGAAGAGGGATAGATAAGGATTCATCCTTGTTTCTATTTCCTTGCCGAAAATTAGCTTGTCATTTCTTTTTTGAGCAGCAAGCAGTCTTTCGGTAATGTCTGTATCTTCCCAAAGTCCTGTTTCATATACTTTTTCTTCGCCTTCAACTTTGGCTTTGAAGGTATATTTTAGATTGTCCTTGTTGACCTCTGTTATCTGGTCATTTTCTATCATCTCTACAAATTGGCTATAAGATACTTCCTTTGCCCCGTCTTTTTGGGAAATGGGGTTGAATATGAAAGAAAATATAAAATATACAATTATAGCTCCTATCCTATAATAGAGTAGGGGCCTATTTTTTCTTGGTTTTTGATTCATATAATTCTCCTTGATATATATTTATCAAGTAATGCGTCAAGTTCTCTTAACTCTTCTACAATAGTCTCTAGGTTCACATCCACGCCGTCATCTGGGAATTCTTCCCTGATTTTGTAGAAATATTCACCTAGTTCCTTGCTTGCTGCAATTCCTGTTTCAGTTAATCTAACATTGACAACTCTCTCGTCTTCATCACTTCTAATCCTATTTACAAAACCTTTTTTCTCAAGTTTTTTGCAAATATTTGATATATTGCCACCAGTAACTCCTATGGTCTTGCCAAGATTTCCTATGGATACGTCTTTATCTGATGAATAAAGGGCTATTATGATCTTAAGCTGGAGTGGGGTAAGATCTAAGCTATTTGCCGTATCTTGGAGCAAAAGGTCTATTTTATGCGAAATTTCTCTAATCATAGAAAAAATGGTGTTGTTGAATTCAAAAAAATTTATATGCTTGTTTGGCATAATAACCTCCTAATATATATCTTATTATTACTTTACATATCTTAAATATTATGTCAATATAAAAATATATATTTTACACCTATTATACAAAAATTTATTTGCCTAGCTTTGCTAGAAAACTTGTTGCATTTAGGGCCGCTGTTTGGCCCTCTCCTACAGCCTTCATTATCTGATAAGGCTTACCTGTAATATCTCCTGCTGCAAAAAGTCCTTTTATAGATGAGGCCATAGACCTATCTACAAGGATATGGCCATCTTCCATCTTTATAGAAGGAACTAGCCTGTCTGCCTTTGAGGAATCTTTTATTATAAAAAATCCGTCAGCGGTAATTTCCTTACCGGATTTAAAGATAAGTTTTTCACACTTTTCGCTTCCCTCAAAACCTACAGGGATTTCTCCTTCGATTACTTCTATATTTTCATAGAGTGAAGCTTCCTTTCCTGTCATGTTTACAAAAATGACCTTGCCTACTATTTCGCTTGTGAAGTTGGCTTCTTCTATAGACTCTTCGTTGTAGCCTATCACGACCACATTCTTTCCCCTATAGAGGGCTGCATCGCAAGTTGCACAGTAGTTTACACCTTTTGCGAAAAATTTTTCTTCATTTTCTAGGTCTTTTTTAAGGTCAATTCCTGTTGCCATTATGACAGATTTTGCTTCTATCATTTCGCTTTGGTTTTCTACTTCTATTGCAAAGAAAGATCCCATGGCATAGACTGTCCTCACTTTTTTCTCGGACCTTGTTATATCATAGCTTTCTAGGGTTTTTTTGAAATTATTATTAAGGTCTTCTCCGCTTATATCAGAAAAGCCTAGGTAATTAGCAATTTTCTTTGTTTTTACAAGCTTTTCAGAATCTTTTCCAAACAAGATTACTGATTTGTTCCTTATTTTAGAATTTAAAGCGGCGCTAAGTCCAGCAGGACCTGCGCCGATTATTGCTATATCATAAGCCATTATAGATATTTAGCCATTTCTTCTTCAATAGCATCTTTGGTATGAAAACCAATTAGATTTCCTTTTAGGACACCATCCTTAAATACTAAAAGAGATGGTACTGCATTTATATTATATTGGCTAGCAATTTCGTTTGACTCGTCTACATCTACATTATATATTGCGTAGTCACTTTCTCCTGCTAATTCTTCTAGGATTGGTTTTTGCATCTTGCATGGTCCACACCAAACCGCAGAGAAATCAACAAGGCAAAGGCCTGTGCCATTTTCTACTTTTTCTCTAAACTCGAATGTATCTAGTTTTTGCATATCTTCTCCTTAATCATTTTGCTCTACCAGACCAGCTACGTGATTTACTGGTAGTGAATATATTATACCCTTTCCTTCGCTTTCTAAATCCATTTGTTCATATATTTCTTTTTGGATTTTTTCTACTAGGTCTTTTTTGATTAGCATGATAACTAGGTCTTTTTCTGGTTCTATATTCATTGATAAAAATATATTGCTTTTAACTTGTTCTCCACTTCCTCTGCCGTGAATAACAGTTGCACCACGAGCGCCGTGCTCTTGGGCTATGTGGATGGCTTTTTGTCCTTGGTGTCTGTCTACAATTACATACAAGCAAACATAATCCATTTTATTTTCTCCCTCTAATGATGTAGAAAAGGCCACAGCTGAATTGACAGCTTGAAGCTTTTCTGATACTTTTTCTATTACTTTTTTTACAGATTCTTCTTCAATCAAAGCTGTAACTATCTCTTTTTTTGTCTTATCGATAGCAAGGGCACTTAAAATCTCACTTGGCGCAGATCCTTCCCCATAGAAACATCCTATGGCATTCGCACCGTGGTCTTTTAGGATATTCATAAACTTAGATCCCTTGCCTCTTGGTAAAATAATTCTTAATAATTGCATTACTTAGCTCCCTTATACAAATTACCCATTATCATAATAGTTAGAACTGGCATCATAGCCACAAAGGATATAACTCCAAATCCATCGGCAATATTGCCTGCAACTCCCTGACAAAAGGCGAGGATAAAGGTAGCTGTCATTGGCCCAGACGCAACTCCGCCAGAGTCAAAAGCTATACCAACAAAGATTTGGTCAACCCTTCTTGAAAGAATCAGGGATATTAAAAATCCTGGCACAATTAGCATCCAAAGGGCAAAACCTTCTATCCTTATCCTAAAGATTGCAAGCATTACCGCAAAGGCTACACCTATTGATAGGGCAGTTAGGATGTTCTTTCTTGGTATAGAACCACCTGTCACGTCTTCTACCTGTTCGGCAAGGACCGCTACCGCTGGTTCTGCAAGAACAACTAAAAGTCCTAGTACAAAGCCAATAAGTGGTAGGAATTTGCTATTAGCAAGGCCCTCACCTAAGACTCTTGCAAGGTCCATAAAGCCGCCTTCTACACTTGTCAAAAATAAAAGCAGACCAAGATAAGTATAAATCATTCCTAGTGTAATTGACTTTAGCTCGTCTTTTTCGATTTTAAAGTATAAAAAATTCATCACATAAAAGACAAGGGCTATTGGCACAATGGCAAAGGTTGAGTTTATAAAACCAGACATAAGTGGTGAGTGAGAAGCACTTTCAACAATTGCTATCTCTCCGCCCTTTGACAATAGATTCATAATAAGGCCGGCTAAAATTGGTCCGGTTGAGGCAAGACCTACAAGACCAAAGGAGTCTTCTTCACTTCTTTCTCCCTTTAGGCTTGCAACACCTAGACCTAGGGCAATTATAAATGGAGTTGTCATGGCTCCAGTAGTTGCACCTGATGCGTCAAAGGCAATTGCATGGCCTATTTCATCTGTAAATATCATAAGAACAAAGACTATTCCGTAGACTGTGCACATCATAGTAGAAAGTCTTATGTCTTTAAATATTCTATAAAGACCTAGGGATATCATTATTCCAACCCCTAGGGATATTATCATTACTATTAGTTGGGATTTCATGCCAATGGCTCCGGCAACTTCTCCTGCAAGTATTAAAAGATCTGGTTCTGCAATTGATATGATAAAACCTATAAAAATTCCGAATATTATTACCTTTATTATGCTAGAAAATCTTGCCAAGAATTCTCCCATCATCGATCCAATTTGAGATATGGATATCTCGACACCTGTTAGAAACACTCCTAGTCCCAAAATAACTCCAGCGCATCCCAAAAAGAAGTTGATAAGTAGCCTTGATTCTACTCCTACAAAGAAGTTTAGGATCAAAACTAGGATTACTATTGGAATTACGGACTTGGAGGTGTTTTTGATTTCATCTATAAATATAAAATCCACCCTCTTCCTTTATAAAAAAAAGAGCAATCATAATAGATTGCCCTTAATTTCCTTATTATTTTTCTGCTTCTTTTTCTGCTTGTCTATTAGCTGCTTGCATGGCTGTTATAATAGCAATTTCATATACATCTTGAGATGAACAACCTCTTGAAAGGTCGTTAACTGGTGCATTTAGTCCTTGGAGAATTGGTCCTAGGGCTTTGTAACCGCCAAGTCTTTGTGCTATTTTATAACCGATGTTGCCTGCTTGTAGGTCTGGGAAGATAAATACATTACACTTACCTGCCACTTCATTTCCTGGAAGCTTGTTAGCTGCTGTTACTGGATCTAGTGCTGCGTCAAATTGTACTTCACCTACGATTTTTAGGTCTGGATCGTACTCTTCTGCAAGGCTTGTTGCTCTAGCTACCTTT
>CAUPHU010000084.1:0-7404 GCA_963511095.1 uncultured Anaerococcus sp.
GTTCTGTACAGTCTGCAGTAAGACCTGTGTGAAGTCTTGCAGCAACTCTTGGACCTAAATCTCTACCTTGGTTTGTAGCACCAATTAGGATTGTATTTGGGCTATATTTTTCTACAAGTTTTTCTACAGCATGTGCGAATACATCTGTGTTGTATTCTTTATAGATTTCGCCTTCACAGGTTATGATTGCGTCAACGCCGTGATCTTTAACTTCTTCTTTAGCCTTTGCTACTTCTTCACCAATTATTACAGCTACTAAATTTCCACCAAGTGTATCAGCCATTTTTCTGCCTGGGTTTAATAATTCAAGGCCTACATTTACAGCTGATCCATCTTCTTTTGTTTCAACTAATACCCATAGGTTTTTATTTTCTGACATAGTCCCTCCTTAAATAAGCTTCTTATCAGCAAGTGCAGCTATAAGCTTATCTGCTGCTGCTTCGGCTTCCATATCTTCGAATATTTCGCCAACTTTTTCAACAGTTGGAGTATATGATTTATTTACTCTTGTTGGTGAACCTTTAAGACCGATTGCTGTTTCGTCAATTGAATCTTTAAGTTCTTCGAATGTAATTTGTTTTATTTCAGCTTTTTTAGCTTTTAGTTTATTTTTAATTTTTGGATATCTCAGTTCAAGATCGCCATATTTTGTAAAGGTAACTAAAGCTGGAAGAGTCATTTGGATTTCAAGTGCTCCTCCTTCAACTTCTTTAAGAACTTTTAGTCCTTCGTCATTAAGTTCAGCTGTATAACCATAAGTTATTTGTGGAAGGTCAAGGTGTTCAGCGATTTCTGGTCCTACTTGTGCAGTATCACCATCGATTGCTTGAAGACCACAGAATACCATGTCAGGCTTGCCTTCTGTTTCAGCTACTTTTTTGATAGCTTCAGAAATAATATAAGATGTAGCAAGTGTATCTGATCCACCAAATTTTCTATCTGTTACAAGGTAGGCATTGTCAGCACCTACTGCTAGACAGTCCCTAAGCATTTGATCTGCTTGTGGAGGTCCCATTGATATAACTGTTATTTTAACTTCTGGGTTTTCATCTTTGATTCTTAGAGCTTGTTCTAGGGCAAAAGCATCGTAAGTATTAAGGATGCTTGGAACTCCCTTTCTTATAAGTGTATTTGTAACCGGATCAATCTTGATTTCATTTGTATCCGGAACTTGTTTAGCACATACGAAAATATTCATATATAATCTCCCTTCGATTTATCTTATCTTAAAAGTGAACCACCAACAACCATTAACATATCTTGGCGTCTCTCATCATTCTTTCTACTTCATATTCTTTAGAATATCCGTATCCACCGAATAATTGAACAGCTTTTGTTGTTACATCCATTGCTGTTCTTGCTGCTTTTAGTTTAGCTTCTGCAGCTGCTACTGAGTAGTTTTCTCCAGCGTCTTTAAGTGTTGCTGCTTTGTAAACTAGGTGACGTGCTGCTTCTATTTCTATAGCCATTTCAGCTATTTTAAATTGTGTATTTTGGAATTTAGCAATTGGTCTACCAAATTGTTGACGTTCTTTAACGTATTTGATTGCTTTGTTTAGCGCACCTTCAGCTATACCTAAAGCTTGTGCAGCTATACCAATTCTACCGCCATCTAGAGTTTGCATTGCGTATTTAAAGCCCTTGCCTTCTTCACCTAATAGGTTAGCTGCTGGGATTCTACAATCTCTAAATACTAATTCCATTGTTGATGAAGCTTTGATACCCATCTTGTCTTCTTTAGATCCAAATTCAAAACCTGGAGTTCCTCTTTCAACTATAAATGCAGAAATACCTTTTGTTCCTTGAGACTTATCTGTCATAGCAAATACTACATAAGTATCAGCGTAGCCTGCATTTGTTATAAAGATTTTTGTACCGTTAAGTACATATTCATCTCCATCTTTAACAGCTACAGTTTTTTGACCTGAAGCGTCTGTACCAGCATCTGGTTCAGTAAGAGCGAAAGCGCCTAGTTTTTCACCTGATGCAAGTGGAACTAAGAATTTTTGTTTTTGTTCTTCATTACCGAATTTATTAATGCAGTCAGCACTTAGAGATGTGTGAGCAGAAACTATTACACCTGTTGATGCACATGCTTTTGATAGCTCTTCTACGCATAGAACATATGTAAGTGTGTCAAGTCCGATTCCGCCGTATTCTTCATCAAATGGGATACCAAAGAAACCTAGCTCTTGCATTTTTGCTACGTTTTCTTCTGGGAATTTGTGTTCTTCGTCGATTTCTATAGCTATAGGAGCTACTTCTTTTTCAGCAAATTCTCTAAACATTTGTTGCATTTCTAATTGTTCTTCAATTAATTTATACATTTTTTCTCCTTATAATTTTGACTTTTGGATTTAAAATCCTAACATTATTATCCTGCTGTTATTATCTTAACAATCATTTTAGTAATTGTCAAATTAAAATCAAACTTTAACAGCTTTTCCCCCAGTAGCCTTATATCTATAAGCTTTTTGCCTTTATTTCAAGGATTTGTAAAACGCTTATAAGTTTTTTATAAAAAGATATATTAACTTCTATGAAATATACCTATACAAAGGCTTACACTCTAATTATACTGTAAGTTAAAAATCGTTCAATCGTTTTCTTTCCTTTAACAATTTTATATATTTTGATAAAAAAAGTTAATATTGATAATAGACTATTTTTTTGTTATACTAAAATTATGAGACAGGAAATTGTTTCTGTAAATATAAGGAGGATAAGATGACTACTTACAACAAAGTCACAGATGAAGTCCTAGAGCGTTTAAAAGACGCCGTAGAAGGCAAAGTTTATTTTAAAAACGAAATTAACGAAGATTATTTCCATGATGAGATGCCAATTTATGGTTCATATCAACCAGAAGTTCTAATTGAAGCAACTTCTACTGAAGATGTTTCAAACATTTTAACAATTTGTAATGAAGAGAAAATTCCAATTCTAGCTCGTGGAGCAGGATCTGGCCTAGTAGGCTCTGGTGTTGCTATTAATGGCGGCGTTATGATTGACACCCTTGCTATGAATAAAATCCTTGAATACGACCTTGATAATATGGTTGTTAGGGTTCAACCTGGTGTATACTTACACGACCTTGCTGAAGATTGCCTATCTAAAGGATATATGTATCCACCTGATCCAGGTGAAAAATTTGCAACCCTTGGCGGCAACGTTTCAACAAATGCTGGTGGTATGAGGGCTGTAAAATACGGTACAACTAGAGACTATGTGAGAGCTATGGAAGTCGTTCTTCCAACAGGAGAAATCACACGTTTTGGTGCTGTAGTTTCTAAAACTTCTACAGGCTATTCACTAAAAGACCTTATGGTAGGATCTGAAGGTACACTTGGTATAATCACAGAACTAACACTTAAAATCGTTCCTCAAGCAAAACATACAATCTCTCTAATCGTTCCATTTGAATCACTTGACGAATGTATAGCAACAGTTCCTGTATTATTTAGGGCAAACCTAAAACCACAAGCAATCGAATTTATGGAAAGAAAGATTATCCTTGCTTCAGAAAAATATATAGGTAAGGAAACTTTCCCTAAAAATATAGAAGGTACAGATGTAAATGCCTACCTACTAATTACTTTTGATGGCGATAATGAAGACGAAATCGACCTACTAATGGAACAAGCAGCAGAACTTTTAGTTGAAAATGGTGCAATAGACGTATTAGTAGCAGATACTCCAAATGCTATAAAAGATGCATGGGCTGCAAGAAGCTCCTTCCTTGAAGCAATTGATAGCCAATACAAACTAGTAGACGAATGTGACGTAGTAGTTCCAATTAACAAAATCGCTCCATTTATCAACTACGTAAATGAAATTGGCGAAAATTATGACTTTGATGTTCAATCATTTGGTCACGCTGGTGACGGTAACCTTCACATCTACACACTTTCAAACGATGAAGAAAACCTTGAAGAATTTAACAAACAAGTTCACGACTTTATGGAAGAAGTTTATGCCAAAGCTTACGAATTTGGTGGACAACTTTCTGGTGAACACGGCATCGGCCACGGTAAACTAAAATACTTTAGACAATACGAAGGCGATATCAATGCAGATTTAATCAAAGGAATTAAAAAGGTATTCGATCCTAACATGATCCTAAACCCTGGCAAAGTTGTTGAAGCTAACTAGGAATAGATATTTATGAAATATCTAAAAGAATTTACAATCTTGTGTTCATGCCTATTTTTGGGCGTGATCACAAGATCTCTTATAAATTTTCCAGTGCCAGAGGCTGTGTATGGTATGTTCTACCTGTTTTTGGCCCTTCACTTTGGGATTCTCAAAGTAGATGATGTCAAAAAAACAAGTGATGGCATACTTTTTAACCTAGCCTTTTTATTTGTACCTGTAGGTGTTGGAATAATTGCAAATTACGATGCAATAAGAGGGAAACTTCCTTCCCTTGTTATCTTAATTGTAATAGGCACAACAATAACCATGGCAATCACAGGCCTTGTAATTCAGGCAATGCAAAGGAGGAAGAAATGATAGAAGGTTTTTTTAACAATTCTTATTTTGGGATTATTTTATCCTTTGCAGCCTATGAAATTGGAAAATGGACTAATTCTAAAGCTAAAACACCTATAGCAAACCCACTTTTAATTGCTATTTTATTAATTGTAGGATTTCTAAAAGTGACAGGAATACCTTATGAATATTACAAAAAAGGCGGAGACTTCATTGCCTTTTTCATAGGACCTGCCACAGTAGCTATGATTATCGACCTTTATATCAACCTAGATACACTCAAAAAAAATATCCTACCAGTCTTAGTAGGAGTTTTGGTTGGTTCGATTGTCTCAATGGTTCTAGCTCTAGCTTTATCAAAAGTATTTTCTATGACAGAACAGCTTACAACATCCTTAGTTCCTCAATCAATAACAACAGCCATAGCTGTATCCTTATCTGAAGAATACCAAGGTATAGCTGCAGTAACTGCAATCTCAGTTGTTTTAAGAGGAGTGACTGGCGCAGTAATTGCTCCAACTATCATGAAAATATTCAAGATAGATGATCCTGTTGCCCAAGGAGTTGCCATAGGTACAGCTGCCCACGCAGTCGGTACTTCACAAGCAAGACAAATGGGCGAAGTCCAAGGAGCAATGAGCGGACTTTCTATAGCCATAGCTGGAATTATAACAGTAATTTTGATGCCAATAGCAATGATGGTTGTAAATATAGTATTTTAATAAAAAAGTGGCGAGAGAATAAAATTATTCTTTCACCACTTTTTATTTTTCAAATTTTATAGGCTATCAAAATCTACAAGGTCCTGCTCACCTGTCTCCATATTTCTAATAGAAACTTTTTTCTCTTCTCTCTCGGTTGCACCAATAATGTAGGCATATTTTACACCAAGTTTATCAGCATAGGAGAATTTTTTCTTAAGTTTGCCGCCTTCTAGATAGATATCTGCACTCTTTCCTTTTTCTTGAATCTTTTTTAGAATATCTATGGCGTAGAAATTTTCTTCATCAGACATTGGTATTATAAGAATTTCGGTAAGTTTATTGTCTTTTTTATCTATAAGACCAATTTCCTTTAGCTGGTAGAAAAGACGGGTTAGGCCTATTGACATACCAACACCTGGTAGAGCTTGCTTAGAGAAATTTTCTGCTAAGGTTTCATAACGTCCACCAGATGACACAGATCCAATTGATTCGTAGCCATTTATAAAGGTTTCATAAACTGTGCCTGTATAATAATCTAATCCTCTTGTAATTGCTGGGTCGATTTTTATATTTGTATCAGGCACACCTAGGTGAATCATATACTCATATACTGTCTTAAGCTCGTCAAGACCTTCCTTGTATAGGTCATTATCTACGAAGTCTGTAATCTTTTCTAGAAGCTTTTCATTTGCTAAATCTGATCCTATAAAGCTTAGGATTTTATCAGCTCTTTCTTCATTAACTATATCCAAAAGCTCTTTTCTAGTATTCTCCATACCAATCTTATCTTTTTTATCGATTAGCCTAAGAACATCAGTTGTATCTTCTATATCCAAGGCATTTAAAAAGCCATTTAATAATTTCCTATTATTAATCCTAAAAGTTACATCTGGTGTGTCTAGTTTATTAAAAATTTCATAGATTACCCTAGGTGGGATGGCGTCATTTGCTATAGCAAGTTTGTTGTGGCCAATTATATCTATATCACATTGATAAAACTCTCTGTAGCGGCCTTTTTGGTTTCTCTCTCCCCTATAAACCTTGGCTATATGGTAGCGTTTGAATGGGAAATTGAGGTCAGAAAAGTGCTCTGATACATATCTTGCAAGAGGAACTGTAAGGTCAAATCTCAAACTCATATCACGGGTATCTGAGGCTATTTCATAGATTTGTTTTTCAGTCTCTCCGCCACCTTTTGCAAAAAGTATCTCGTTTTTCTCAATCACAGGTGTATCTATAGGCAAAAACTGAAATTTTTTATAAGTTTCTTCTATAATATTTTTCATCTTATCAAAGGCAAGCTGGTCTTCTGGCAAAAGCTCCATAACTCCAGCTATGGTTGATGGTTTTACTATTTTCATATCTTTCTCCTATATCTTATTAACTAGCTACATTATACGGTTTTTATGACAATAAAAAAGTCTTCCACAAAAGAAGACCTAAATTTCTATAATCGAGCCTAAATCTATAAGATTAGTTTTGGGAAAAATTATATCAATCCCTTCTTCCTCGCAAATTTCTTTTATCTTTGGATAAGCTTTGTGCTTGCTAATGTCTCCAGTAAAAATTAATTTGCCATCAACAAGGCCACAAGACCCTCCCAAAAAACCTTGGTCAAAACCATCAAGTTCAACTTCATCATTTTCAATAAGCCTAATATCTATCTTATTCTTTAATGATTTATAGATACCAAAATCTGAAGTCATCAAGAGATTAGGAAGTGGAATCACGGAACACCTAGTATATCCCTGCTTTACCTTCAATTGTCCTATATTATTTTCGTCAAAATACCTTTTTATATTTATCTCTGTAAAATCATTGTGAATATAAAAGTTTTTAAATCTAACTATATTATAAAGAGCGTCATTTGGATATTTTTTAGAAACCGCCTCTCCTCTTATAAGCTTAAATCCCTTTAGCTTTTCTTCATAATAAGGAAAAACTTCCTTATCTACTACCAAAGTCTTATCAGAAATTTTAAACAACGACAAGTCAGGATGGTCATCAATCCTAGGATCTAAATTGGGATTTGGGATTGTTTCTATAAATGAATATCCCTTTGCAACTAAAAATTTTTTGAAATCATAACTTGACTTGTAGGAAATAATTAACATAAAAAATCCTTTCAATAAAAAAATCCCCAGATGGGGATCAGTTTGGAGGCGCCACCCAGATTTGAACTGGGGGTAAAGGTGTTGCAGACCTCTGC
>CAUPHU010000085.1:0-7379 GCA_963511095.1 uncultured Anaerococcus sp.
ATGGCCTTAATTATCATTATGGCACAGATAGGGTCTTTTGTACCAGCTACTAGTGCAAATATTGGTATATGCGATAAAATTTTTACCCGTATAGGTGCAAGCGACAATATTTCAAAAGGTGAATCTACCTTTATGCTTGAGATGAATGAAGTATCAAATATTATCAAGAATTCAACCGAAAAATCATTTGTTATTTTAGATGAGGTTGGTAGAGGAACTAGTTCTGACGATGGACTTAGTATTGCTATGGCTCTTGTAGAGTACTTATCTAAACACAAAATGGTCAAAACAGTGTTTGCGACACATTTCCATGAACTAACCATATTAGAAAATGAATTATCAAATGTAAAAAATTTAAAAATAGAAATACTAGAGGAAAATAACAATTTAGTTTTCCTAAGAAAAATAAAAGAAGGTAAGTCTGACAGATCGTATGGTATTGAGGTGGCAAAATTAAGTGGTCTACCTGATGAAATTCTTGATAATGCTAAGAATATTATGGAAAAATTATCTAATGACGATTTCTTTGAGGTAAATAAGGCAGAAGAGATTAAAAATTCCCTAGAAGATATAAAAGATAAGAAAATAAAGGATTTGAAAGAGCTTTCAAATACAATTATTATTAATGAATTGACTCCACTTGAAGCAATGAATAAGCTCAATATTTTAATAGAAAAAATAGGTGAGATATAATGGCTATTATACAATTAGATAAAGATACAGTAGAAAAAATTGCTGCTGGTGAAGTTATAGAATCTCCGCTATCTATCATAAAAGAATTGGTAGAAAATTCTATTGATGCAGGAAGTAAAAATATCACAGTTGAAATAAAAAATGGTGGAAAAAATTATATAAGAGTCACAGATGATGGTTGTGGAATAAGTAGAGAAGATATAGGTCTAGCTTTTAAAAAACACGCTACAAGCAAAATAAGTAGATTTGATGATCTCTATAGTATAAGCTCTCTGGGATTTAGAGGAGAAGCCTTACCAAGTATTTCTTCAGTGAGCAAAGTAGTAGCCATATCTAAAACAGAAGATGATAAAATTGGTTCAAAAATTGAATTTGTAAATAGTAAATCAAAAATCACTTCAATTGCAACCAATAGAGGAACTAGCATTATTGTTGAGGATTTGTTTTACAATATGCCAGCAAGAAGAAAATTTCTAAAGTCTGATCTGGCCGAATCTAATAAGATTAGTAGGTTAATGTATGCCTTTGCCATAGGCTATGAAGAAATTTCCTTTAAATATATAAAAGATGAGAGAGTACAATTCCAATCTAAGGCAAATTACGATCTAAAATATAGGGTTTCAGATCTCCTTGATAGTCTTTTAGAAGAAAATTTAATTGACTTTGAGGCTAAAAACGAATCTTATACTATTAAGGGTGCTATTGCTCTTCCTAATTATTATAGGGGAAATAGGTCATTGCAATATATTTTTGTGAATGATAGGCTTATTGAAAATGATGAAATTACAAAAAATATTGAATATCAATACCAATCTTTAATACCTCATGGAAGATTTCCGGCCTTTTTTATATTTATTTATACAAATCCAAAGAATATTGATGTAAATATTCACCCAAACAAAAAAGTAATTAAATTTTCCTATGAAGACGAATTATTAGACCTATTAAGCGAGAATTTAAGAAACCTATTAAAATCAAATAAGGAAATAAAAGGTCTAGATATTAAAGAAAAACAAAGTGAGGATATCCTTGATTTTACAGATTATAAAGCAATTTTAGATAAGTATTCTCCTGCAGATATGGTAGTCAAAGAAGAAGAAGAAAATTATGGAGTGGATAAACCTGGTAGTTTTTTTGATGATAATACAAAATTAGAATTAGATAATATTATTAAAGAAGAAATAATTGAAGAGAAATCTTTTATAAAAGATATTGATATTCCAACCTATAAAACATCAATTTTTAAAAGATATTCCGTTTTTGAGGATAAGGATAAAGTTTATATTTTAGACCATAGGAAAGCTCAAGAAAAGATAAAAATGACTAAGTTTATCAAAGATTTTAACAACAAAAGTATTGATAGACAACAAATTTTAAATCCAATTAGGATTAATTTGAGCAAAATAGATATAGATAAGTTTCAAAATAAAAAAGATATATTTAATAGGCTGGGTTTTGATATAGAACTTATTTCAGATACAAGTCTTATTATTAGAGAACTTCCGTTAATATTTGAAATACCTCAAGATGATAAATTCTTTTACGAAATACTTGATTTAGAATTTGAAGATAATAAAGGAATTATATATCAAGATTTAAGAAGATTAGTAAAGAATATTTCCTTTAGAAAAGGTCATGTTATCAATAAAAATGAAGCAGAAGAATTGTATAAAAATTTAATGAAGGAAGAAAATCCTTATAAGAATTACGACGGTAAACCTACAATAATTTCTATAGAAGAAAAAGATTTGGAGAGATATTTTGAAAGATAAGTTTATAGTTATAACTGGCCCAACCGCTAGTGGCAAAAGCGATATAGCAATAAATATAGCTAAGAAAATTGATGGGCAAATAATATCAGCCGATAGCCAACAGGTTTATAGAGAAATGGATATAGGGACTAATAAAGTTATTGATCCTATTGAAATTGAACATCATATGTTAAACCTAGTTAATCCTGATGAAAATTTCACAGTTAATGATTTTATGAACGATTCTAAGAAGATAATTTCTATCCTAAATTCAAGGTCAATCATGCCGATTATAACAGGTGGTACGGGTTTTTATATAGATTCTCTTCTCTTTGAAATGAACTATGGAGAGGTAGAAAAGGACGAAAAGGTTCGCGAACACCTTCAAGACCTTGCAAAAACTGAGGGCTCTGAATACCTCTATAAGAAGCTTATGGATATTGATCCAATAACAGCAAACAAATACCATATAAATGAAGAAAATAGGATAATAAGGGCTTTAGAAATATACGAAATAAGTGGCGAAAAACCATCTGATAAGAGAACTGGCGAGAGAGTTTTATGTAAGTATATTGAGCCAATTTTATTCTTTTTAAACTATAAAAATAGAGAAATTCTTTATAAAAAAATAAATCAAAGAGTCATTGATATGGTAGAATCAGGTCTTATTGAGGAATTTGAATATCTTGTTGATAAGTATAATCTGAATGAAAATTCTCAATCAATGGCAGCTATAGGTTATAAAGAAATTTTTCATTATATAAAAGGTGAAATCACTCTTGATGAGATGATTAGTCTTATCCAAAGAAACACCAGGCGCTATGCAAAAAGGCAAGTTACTTGGATGAAGAGATACCTTGCCTATCCATTTTGCCATGAAATAATTATGGATGACTTAACAAAAGAGGATGCTACAAGTATTATAGAAGATTTAATAAAGGGTATGTATGAATTTTAACGAAGTATATAAAAATTATGATATAGATAACAAATTTGATGATTTAATAAAAGAAGCAGAAAGAGAATTAGAAGAAAAGTTTAAATTTCACGAAAAAATTAGTGAATATAACCAACTTAAGGTCATGAAAGCTTTTAACGAGAATGCTCTTCAGTCTTCTGATTTCTTCCAAGCTACCGGATATGGCTATGCTGATACTGGTAGGGATACAATTGAAAAGATATTTTCTTCGATATTTAAGGCCGAAGATAGCTTGGTAAGACCATCAATTGTATCTGGTACTCACGCACTATCAATTGTCTTATTTTCTCTATTAAATCACGGAGATAAGCTTCTTTCTATTACAGATGATCCCTATGATACCATGCAACAGGTTATAGGTATTGCAGGTAATAAAAAAGGCTCTCTAATTGAAAAAGGTGTTTTGTATGATAAATTAGATCTTGATTCTAATAATATGATTAAGTATGAAGAAATAAAAGATAAGATCGATGAAAAAACTAAAGTTGTACTCATACAAAGGTCGACAGGTTATACACAAAGAAGGGCATTCACAATAGAAGAAATAGAAAAAGCTATTAAAGAGGTTAGAAAAGCTAATAAGGATGTAATTGTTTTTATAGATAATTGTTATGGTGAATTTACAGAAACAAGAGAACCTATTGAGGTGGGAGCCGACATAGTTGCTGGGTCTTTAATTAAAAACCTAGGTGGCGGAATTGCAGTTACAGGCGGTTATATTAGCGGTAGAGAAGACTTGGTAGAATATTGTTCCAACACCTTAACAGCTCCAGGAATAGGAAAAGATGAAGGTCTTAGCTTTGGCACAAATAGACTTGTTGCTGAAGGCTTATATTTCGCTCCTCATGTAGTAAAAGAGGCCTTAAAGGTTGCTTTATTATTTGCAAGTGTGTTTAATAAATTAGGCTATAAAGTTACTCCTCAACTATCAGATCCAAGGTCTGATGTAATCCTTGCTATAGAATTAAATGACCCTGAAAAGTTAAAAACATTTTGTAAGGCTATTCAAGAGGCGTGCTCAGTTGATTCTACCTTTGTACCAGAAGCATATCCAATGCCAGGATACGAAGACCCTGTTATAATGGCAGCTGGTGGCTTTGTTGAAGGTGCTACATCCGAATTATCTGCAGATGGACCATTAAGAGCGCCTTATATGGCATATCTTCAAGGGGGACTTAATTATTATCACGGGAAATTAGCTCTTAAAATCGTACTTGATAGGTTCGATAATAATAATTTTATATAGAATAAGAAATAAAAAAAGAATGTACACTGTGATAAAAGATTCACTAGTATGTACATTCTTTTTATTTAAAATTCTAGACCAGAAAGAGGGTTTTTATTTACAGCGTCTTTTAGGTCTTCATCATCTAAATGAGTATAGATTTGAGTAGTAGATACAGATGCATGGCCTAAAATATCTTTCAATGCTCTAATATCAACATTTCCATACTTATACATGAGAGTTGCCGCAGTATGTCTTAATTTGTGAGTTGAGTAGATTTTTGTATCAAAACCTGCTTTTTCTAGATATTTATCGATTGTAGACTGAACAGCCCTATTGGAAATCCTATTTTTTCTTGTAGATACAAAAAGAGCGTTAATACTATCATCTTTTAAATATTGAGACCTTTTTATAATGTAATTGTTAATTAATTCCTGGCAGTTACTAGTTAGGTATACCGTTCTTTCTTTATTACCTTTGCCGATTATCTTGAAACTATCTTTGTTTACATCTGATAAATCAATCGATACAAGCTCTGAAAGCCTCATACCAGTCGTTAAGAAAGTAAAGACTATAGCCATGTCTCGAGCTCTTAAAAAATCATTCGATTCTTTAGATATAGTTTCTAAGAGTTTTTCGGTTTCGCTAAGAGTGAGGTATACAGGCTGTCTTTGACTTATTTTTGGGTTTGTCAGTTTCGCAGCAACATTAGTGTCTATGATTTCGATTTCGCTGTACATATATTTATAAAATGACTTTATGGCAGAAATTTTGCGAGACCTGGTAGTTGCCGAATCATTTTTATGATTATCTAAATATGATAGGAAGGCGTAAAAATCTTGGATATTAAGTTTTTCAAAAAAAATTTCATCCGCATAGTTGTTTATTTTTATAGGGTCAAAGTTGTCTATGAAGTTTTTGCGATCATTGTTATAGAATTTTCTTATAAGTTGAAATTCTATAAAAGAATCTAAATCATAAGCATATTCTTTAATAGTAGATTCAGAAAGACCTTTAATCGATTTCAAGTAATTTAAATAATCTGTAAGTATAAGGGGTCTGATAAATTGATCCATAAATTCTCCGTATATATAATTTAATGATTATTGTTTTTATAAGATAATTATACTCAAGATGATCTCTAATTCAAATTATTGCACAAAATTATTATTTTGTGCAATAATTTATTTGTCTTAATATCTCCTCTCAAATCAAAAAACGACTTTAAAATTTATAAAAAATACTCAAAAAACATATTACAAATTCTATCCATATAATTTTACGAATAGAATAATTAACTATATCATTTAAATAATATTCTATGCGATCTAATTTTCATATTGCTTACTAACCATAATCAATTAAATGCTAAAAATTCATCGCTTTATTTTACGTTTTAAGCGTTTTTATAATTTCTGCCATACTCTTATACCTTTATAATAAGAAATAAAAAACTGCCATATTTGTAATGGCAGCCTTAATTACTGATTATTTTGCATAGTCTATCGCTTTGGACTCTCTTAATAAATTCACTTTGATTTCACCTGGATATTCTAATTCATTTTCTATCTTCTTTGCAATCTCTCTAGCAATTACAATCATTTCGTCATCAGATATTTTTTCAGGTTTTACTAATATTCTTAACTCTCTACCAGCCTGTAGAGCGAAAGATTTTTCTACACCGTCAAATGAGTTAGCTATAGATTCAAGATTTTCAAGTCTCTTAATATAGTTTTCTAGACTTTCACGTCTCGCACCAGGTCTTGCAGCACTTATTGCATCAGCAGTTTGAACCAATATAGATTCAACACAATTTGGTTCTACATCACCATGATGAGATTCAATTGCATTTACAACATATTTGTTCTCGCCATATTTTTTAGCAGCTTCAACACCTAGAGTTATGTGTGTACCTTCTTGTTCCTGATCAATAGCCTTTCCTAAATCATGAAGCAAACCGCCTCTTTTAGCAAGCTGACTATCAGCACCAACTTCTTCGGCAAGCATTCCTGCCAGAAGAGCAACCTCTACAGAGTGATTTAGAATATTTTGACCATAGGAAGTTCTAAACTTCATTTTACCCACAAGCCTTATTAATTGCGGATGTAAGTTTATAATTCCAACTTTTTCTGCAGCAGCTTCACCATCTTCAATAATTCTTGCTTCAACTTCATCAGCAGCTTTTTCTAGCATTTCTTCAATTCTAGATGGATTTATTCTTCCATCTTGAATCAATTTTTCAAGTGCTACTTTAGCAATTTCACGTCTAACCGGTTCAAAACAAGATATAACAACAGCTTCAGGAGTATCATCAATAATTAAATCAACTCCAGCCGCTTGTTCAAAAGCTCTTATATTACGGCCTTCACGACCAATTATACGACCTTTCATCTCATCGTTTGGTAAAGATATAACAGAAACAGTATTTTCTGCTACTAGATCTGGAGCAAATCTTTGAATTGTAGTAGTAAGAATCTCGGTTGCAATTTTTTTGCTCTCGAGCTTTACTTTTTCTTCTGCTTCCTTAATCATCCTAGCTGATTCGTGTATAGTTTCAGATTTGACTCTAGCTAGAATAATTTCTTTAGCTTCATTGTTGGTTAGTCCAGCGATATTTTGTAATTCCAACTCTTGTTGTTCTATTAACTTGTCAATTTTTTCTTCTTTTTGTTTCAACTTTTTCTGATCACTAGAGATTTGATCAGATTTCTTGTCAATCAATAAAGATCGA
>CAUPHU010000086.1:0-7286 GCA_963511095.1 uncultured Anaerococcus sp.
GACACAACCCTATTCTTTCCTTTCTTCCTTGCGAATTATTTTGATAAAATTCTCGAAAAAGTTTGGTTCAAGGGCACCGAAGATATAGTATTTGCCGTCCTTTGTTGGATAGAAATCATAAAGTGATCCACCATTTAGGGAATTACCTTCTCGTATTTCTTCTTTATTTTCCATCATGGAAGCCACACCAGCCATAGTGTTGTATGGAATTACACTATCAAGGATTGATACGTCGATAAAAGAACCCTCCCCGGTTTGGCTTCTTTTATTGAGAGCTGCAAGGATACCGATAATAGCATTTTGAGCTGAAGCCATATCTGCAACCTGCATGCCATAAAGAACTGGACCCTGATCACGTCTGCCAGAGTGACTCATTATGCCTGATAAGGCTAGGAAATTTATATCATGACCTGCCTTGTCCTTATATGGTCCGTCTTGGTCGTAGCCAGTTAGGCTCAGGTAAATTATATCATCTTTCATAGCCTTAACTTCTTCATAAGAAAGACCAAATTTTGCCATTACTCCTGGCCTAAATTGCTCTATCACACAATTGTAGCCTTCTTCTTTGATTAGCCTTTCGATTTCTTTCTTGCCAGTTTCTTCCTTAAGATTTATAAAAATTTCATTCTTGCTATTATTTAGCCAGGCCCTGTTGGCAGACAGACCCTTTTCTGTTTTAGGATCAGAATCCAAAATCAGATCGTACTTGCCTGGAGCAGAAATTTTTGTAACCTTAGCGCCCATTTCAGCTAAAATCCAGGTGGCATAAGGTCCTGGGAGTAGGGTTGTAAAATCTAAAATCTTCAAATTTTCCAATAATTTCATAATTACCTCTTTTCTTTCTACTAATAATTTACCCATTTGATTTATAATTAAAATTCTGTAAAATTATTTTAAGAGTATATCTAATTTTGGAGGAGTTATGGAGTACTTAGTAATTTTAATGTTCTTAGGCTTTGCAATTTTCAATCTAAGAGAAAGTAGGCATAAGAAAATCAGAATATCCATAAAACCTATTTATAATATTATTTTATTTGGAGCAGGGATTTTGTATTTAGTATTAGCTTATAAATTGGGCAGGGGAATAGAATCTTTTATTGCAGCTATTTCTGCTCTATTTTACCTTTACACAACAATTTATTGCCAAGGCATTGGTGAAGATGGATTTTATGTCCTACTTGGAAAATCAATTATTAGGGATATTTCTTTTGCTGATATTAAGAATATAAAAATTGACCAAGAAAATTATGAGCTTGAAATATATGCAGATTCTACAATCTATAAACAAGCCTACAAAAAAGAGGATTTTGAAAAAGTCCTTGAGATAATAGAACATTTTAGATAAGAAAATCGCCCCGAGAGGAGCGATTTTTTAGTAGGAGAAAATACCTGTTGATATTAAAAATAGGACAAACATTATAATTGGCAGGATATATTTAACCATGAATACATAAAGTTTTTTGCGGACAAATTTTACTCCGCCGTGTTCGACTTCTGCTATTATCCAGTCTGGTTTCATAATCCAGCCTATAAATATAGATGAAATAAGGGCGATTAAAGGCATCATAAAGCTATTTGAAATATAATCCATGAGGTCAAGAAGCTGTCCTGTAGATCCATTTGGTAGGGATATTTCAACATAGAATTTGCTGTATCCAAGCGCAATTACCCCTGTTGCTATCAGATAAATAATGGATGCTACAATTGTAGTATTTTTTCTATCGGTACCTAATATTTCAATTGAATTTGCAACTATTGATTCAAGCACAGATATGCAAGAAGTAAGGGCAGCAAAGCCTGCTAGGATGAAAAAAACAAGGCCAATAATTTGTCCCACAGGTCCCATTTGGAAAAATACCTTCGGTAGGGAAATAAACATAAGTCCTGGGCCTGCTGACATGCCTTCCACACCCAAAAATACAAATACAGCTGGTATTATCATAACTCCTGCAAGCATGGCTACGAAGGAATCCATGATTTCTATGACAGATACGGATTTTGCAAGATTAACTTCCTTTTTTACATAAGAACCATAAGTAATCATAATTCCCATAGATACGCTTAGGGAGAAAAACAATTGGCTCATAGCATCTAGGGCAATTTGTAAAAACCTAGAAAGAGTCATACCCTCAAAATCAGGTTTAAGATAAACTGCTAGCCCTTGCATCCCGGTTCTGATTTCTCCATTTTCGCCAGGAGATTTTAGGGTAAGTGAGAAAATTGCAATACCTAAGACCATGATAAGCAAGATTGGCATAATAATTTTTGAAACTCTTTCAATCCCTTTTTCAACTCCTCCAAAAACTATTAGGGAGGTAAGAGCCATAAAAATTAAACCACAATATATTGAAGCATTTGATGCGATGAAGTCTGAAAAACAAGCATCACCAGCCGCAAGGGCCATATTTCCAGTTAAAAATAATTTTATGTAATATAAAATCCAACCGCCTATTACAGCGTAATAGGTCATGATAATAACTGGTACAAAAAATGTAAATATCCCCAAAAATTTCCACTTAGGATTCATTGATTGGTAGGCGTGGATAGCGCTGTTGCCTGTCCTTCTACCTATAGCAAGGTCAGTTGTTAGAAGGGCAAAACCTACTGTAAAAACCAAGACTAGGTATAAAATTAGGAATATCCCGCCTCCGTCTTTTGCAGCAAGGTATGGGAATCGCCAAAGATTTCCTACACCTACAGCAGAACCAGCAGCAGCTAAGACAAAACCAAGCTGGCCTGTAAATCCTTTATGTTCTTTCATAATAATTCCTCTTTTCAATTTATAAATTAATAGGTATATCATACCTCCAAAATTAATAATTAAAACTTTTTTTTTATTTTTTTTCATAAAATTTGTAGTAAAATATTACAAAGAGAGAAAAGTAATTATAAATCATAGCTAAGGAATGAGGTGGTAAGATGAAAATTGCTGTAAGTGCCTGCCTTTTAGGAAGAAATGTAAAATATAATGGAAAGAATAATTTTTCATCAAAATTAGTAGAAATTCTAAAAGAAGTTGAGATAATAGAAATTTGTCCGGAAGTTTTAGGAGGCCTTCCTGTGCCAAGAGATCCGGCAGAAATTGTGGATGGGAAAGTAATAACAAAAAATTGGGTATCAGTTGATAATGAATTTAGAAAAGGAGCTCAGAAAGCCCTAGATATTATAAAAAAAGAAGGGGTAGATCTAGTCGTCTTACAATCAAGAAGTCCATCCTGTGGCAAGGGATATATTTACGACGGGACATTTTCATCCAAACTAATCAAAGGAGATGGGATTTTTGTAAGGCTTTTAGAAGAAAATGGAATTAAGGCGATAGATGTGGAAGATTTTATAAACAATTGCTAAAAAATTTAAGATATTATATAATGATAATAACACAAGGGGTGCATTAGCTGAGACGAGAAATCGAACTCTTTAACCTGATCTAGTTAGGACTAGCGGAGGGATGTGGATTATTAATGATAGAACTCCTTGTGGATTACAAGGAGGTTTTTTTATGACAGAAAAGTTTACAGATAGGATATACCCAAGGATTAAGGGGATTTGGGATGCTTGCCTTAACCATCCTTTTGTGCAAGGTATGGGTGATGGGACTTTAAAGCTTGATAAATTTAAACATTGGCTTATGCAAGATTATGTCTACCTAATAGAATACGCAAGACTTTTTGCTATAGGTTCTTCAAAATCACACGATCTTGATACAATGAATTCTTTTGCAAAAGGACTTGATGGAACATTGTTTATGGAGATGGACCTACATAGGAAGTACGCAAAAAGTTATGGAATTAGTGAAGAAGAACTCGAAAAGACTGAATTATCATCAATTAATACTGCCTACACTTCCTATGTGCTAAATAAGGCTCAAGCTGGCGGAGTAGAAAATGTGGCGGCAGCACTTCTTGCTTGTTCTTGGTCCTATAATTATATAGGTCTTAAGCTTTCTAAAATACCGGGAGCTATTGACGGAGAAAAATATGGATCATGGATTAAGATGTATTCATCAGAAGAATTTACAGAATTAAATGAAAATGCCATGGATCTTATGAATAAGCTAGCAGAAGGAAAACCAGAAAGAGAACTTGATATCCTTGAAGAAATCATTGTAAAAACAGGATATTTTGAATATATGTTTTGGGATATGTGCTACAATAAAGAAACTTGGCCGATAGATTTATAAATTAAAAAGTAATTGTCATAAAATACCTGCAAGGAAATCTTGCAGGTATTTTAAAATATAATTAAATTGTCAAAAGAGATTCTATAAGTACAATGTGCCTATAAGATTAGCTATTTTAACTATATAAGGAGAAAAAATGCTAAATGATTTAGGTAAGGTTGCTCAAGACACTATTGATGCAATCAATGAAAAAATACAAAACTTAAGCACATTAAATATAATAGTCGCTGGTAAAACCGGAGTTGGCAAATCCACACTTATAAATTCTGTTTTCAAAGATAAGCTTGCAGAAACAGGCATTGGCAAACCAGTAACTAGTCATATGAGAAAAATTACAAAAAAAGATATACCACTTGCTATCTATGATACAAGGGGCTTTGAACTTGGAAAAGACGTCCAAGATGATGTCAAAAAAGAACTTATTGATACAATTAACCAAAGCCTATATAAAAAAGATATAAATGAAGCAATCCACTGCATTTGGTACTGTATAAATACAGCTTCGAATAGGATTGAGCCAGAAGAAATTGAGTGGCTAAAGGAGCTTAGCGATGAGAATACTCACACCCAAGTTCCAATAATAGTTGTCCTAACCCAAGCTTTTTCAAGAAAAAATGCAGAAAAGATGAAGCAAATGATCCTGGAAGAAAACCTTAATATAATCCAGGTAATCCCAGTTCTAGCGGCAGATTATGAAATAGAAGGACTAGGTACTGCCAAATCCTACGGACTTGATAATCTAATCAAAGTCATGGGCGAAGCACTTCCAGATGAACTTATTGATACTCTTCAACATGTACAAATCGCAAGTCTTTCCGAAAAAAAGCGTAGAGCCTCCAAAGTCGTAGCCACAGCAGCGCTTGCAGCTACAGGCCAGGGGGCAGCGCCAGTACCATTTGCTGATGCAGCTATGCTTATCCCTACTCAAGTTGGAATGATTGCATCGATTACAGTCATATTTGGTTTTGATGTTAATAAATCAGTAATTACTGCCCTTTTATCATCCACAATAGGATCAGGAGGAGCAACTCTATTAGGCAGGGCTGTTGTGGCAAATTTATTAAAACTAATCCCTACCGCGGGCACAATTGCAGGAGGAGCAATCTCTGCAGGCACAGCTGGAATAATTACTGCAGCTTTAGGAAGCGCTTATATTGCTTTTATGGAATTAGTTTATAAGGGTGAGATGGATATAGAAGACTTATCTAGCAAAAAAGGCAAAGACACTATAGCAAGTATTTTTAAGGAAAATCTTAAAAACGGCAAAGAAAATCTCAAAAAAATTTTAGATAAGACAGAAGATACAAAAAATATAACAAATAAGTAAAAATCGCCAAAATAGGGGCGATTTTTCTGTATCAATATATGGTTAAAGCAAATAAGTTTATGGGTATAAAATAGGAAAAGGAGCAGACCTTGATTTATACACCATTTACCAAACTAATAATAAAAACAGATATTAGAGGTTCAGATTTTAAAAAGGGCCCTGATGATGAAGATTTGCAAGTCCTTACCGTAGGAATAGAAGTTGATATTTCTCTTATTTCCTACATCTATGATTATAGTAAATCTGATTTTATCATAAAAAACCAATATGAATATAAGATAGAATCAGAAAGGGCACGATCCCTTATGGGTATTCTAGATTCTTATATAAGGGCAAATTTGGATATGCCAGTAAGTAAAGATGGCCCACATTTTATCTTAGAATTTTATTTTGAAGATGTTGATGATATACTTTCTTATAGATTTGATCTTCTAGAAGATAATGAAATATCAATAATTGTTAGACAATTTCTTCTAAATTATGATCTATTTGTCTTTGATGGCAAGAAAAATTACGATCATATAGAAAAGATTGTCCTAAAATATCAAAGGACAATAAAATTTGATAGTGATACAGGTATTGATGCGTCTTATAAGGGCATAAAAGAAGAGTTAGAAATTGATAAAGAAACTGTGACTCTAAAAAGAAATTTAGAAGATGGAACAGTAGTAGAATTTACTTGCAAAATACCTGAAAAGCTCGCTGACTTCCTTGAATATTTGGAAAATGCCGAAATTTTCTACTATATAGAAAATTTAGATGAAGAATTAATTTATGACCCTAATGACAAAAACTATTATGAACTAAGTCTTTTTTACGAAAAAAATGGTGAGATAATAACTGATGGAACTTATGATAAGAGGAATCTCCCATATTTTTTCAATGTTTTTATATCAAATCTTACAGAAATTCTCGCAAAATCTTCCATCCCAGACATATTAGATCCTAGTATCTATGGAAAAATGGTTAGAAGTGAGTCTGATTTTATCTACCTGTCAGTTGAATTTAGTCCAGATGGGGATAGCTACTATTATAGGACAGAAGACGATGGAATTAAGGTGGGTGATAAGGTAATAGTGCCAGTGGGTAATCACGGAAGGGAAGTAATCGTAGAAGTTGTAGATAAAGAATATTTCGCCTACGAAAATCTCCCTTTTCCCTTAGAAGAAACCAAAATGATATTTGGGAAAATTGTTGAATGATATAGAAAGAAAAATATATTATGTAAATTTTGTATTTTTTTAAATAAGATAATACAATCAAACAGAATACAACAGACAAATCCTATTGAGTATTTGTAAAATTCATAGATAATAGTCTAGGGAGGGGATTATGAGACCTAAAATTAAAATTACTTTAGTAGATAGAAAAGGTGACTATAGGTGTCACAAGGGATATGAAATAGGAAAAAGTTGGGATTTTGATAAGGATAGGGGAGAATTTTGTTCGCTTGCCATGCATACACTTTTTCCTATGGTAGATATACTCAGGTATGGAGGAGAGCTTCCTAAGTCTAAGACAGGAGATATCCGTTTTGCCTGTCCCGATGCGGATGTTATAAATATTTTTAGGATTGAAAAAATAGATGACTAATATAGGGACCTATCTTTTATTAATAAATATCCTAGGTTTTATCCTATACCTTATTTATTATTTGTTAAGGCCCGGTATATTTAAAAATATTTTCAAAGTTTTACTCCATATTATCGGAATAGGAGGAGGGGCTTTTGGTCTGGTCTCTGCTATTTTGATTTTTGAGAGGAATTCGGCTAAAGAAGG
>CAUPHU010000087.1:0-7232 GCA_963511095.1 uncultured Anaerococcus sp.
CTTCTACACCGTCACCAGCGTGAAGCATGAGGTCAATATCCCCCCTATATAAAATGAGGTCTGATATCTTGCTATAATAGCCGTGTGTGTCACTAGTTATTAGAATTTTCATATTTTTCATCCAAGAATTTCTTAAATTCTTTCATGGCAAGGCCTCTGTGGCTGATTTGATTTTTAAAATCAAGATCCATTTGTCCTAGACTTTTTCCATACTTTTCTACATAGAAAATCTTATCATAGCCAAAACCGCCAGCACCTAGCTCTTTATCAGCAATTTCTCCGTTTAGTCTTCCTTCAAAATAATAATCTTTGCCATCATCATCTATAAAACAAATTACAGTTTCAAAGTAGGCCTTTCTGTTTGTTGAATCTTTTAATTCATCAAGCATCTTATCCCTATTGTCTTTATCTGTTGCATTATCACCTGCATATCTATGGGCATATATGCCTGGTCTTCCATCAAGAGCTTCTACGAATAAGCCTGTATCATCTGAAAAGACTTTTTTATTAGTAATTTTGTATAGTTCGTGGGCTTTTTTATAAGCATTTTCTTTAAGTGTAAGTCCATCTTCCACTACATCAAATCCTTCAACACCCACGTCTTTGGGCATGACTACTTTATCATTTTCTAAAAGCAATTTAACTTGCTCTAATTTATTAATATTATTACTTGCAAATACTAACTGCATACTAACTCCTATTAAAATAATATCAGATATTTACACCCTAAGTCAAAATTTATTTCTCAATTATAGTATTATACTTTTCGAAAGCTTTTTCGACATCACTAGCATTAGATCCTAGGTACTGGTCAATACTTATAATTGTAGCTGGCATCCTTGTTGCTATAGCATATACTGGTGCTTTTTCAATTATTCCATCTTTTATTCTATGGATTAGAATTTCATCTGGAGTTTGAATTAGAACAAATCTTTGGTTTGCCATTACTAAATAATCTTTAAATTGTGTAATTATATAATAAACTTGATCTCTCGTAATTATTGAATTATTTGGATTTAGCATTGAATCCCCAATTGCTATATCAATATTAAAGAAGTTTTGCATAAACTCGTCTCCACTTCCCTTTGATATTGATGATTGGAAAGCCCAAAAGCCCTGGCTCCTAACTATACCGTAATTTGTGTTATCAAAACTAAAGTTATCAAGATTAGATTTAGGGAATGTTTTGTTTACTTCTTCCTTAACTTTTTCTTTAAAGATAGAATCACTCTGCTCTTCGCCAGTAAATTCTTCTAGTGTCATAAATTTATTAGCTGCGATATTATTTGTATCCATTAGGGCATATTTTCTCACAGGATTATCATCGGTGCTATCTGTATAATCAATAGAAATAAACCCATTTGATACAAAATTAAGTCTCATATTTAAGTTAAAGTCATTAAAGGTGTAATTCTTAAGTAGAGTTTCACCATCTTCTTTATCTTTTATCTTTATGGGATAAGCTTTTATTTCATCATATAGATTAGTTATATTGTTCAATTCTAAAGTGACTTGCCAATATTCATCCTGGTTTTTAATAAAAATATTTTCTGCTTTTTGATATCTTATAGTATCGTCAGCTTCTATTCTAATCAAATATGTGTAATATTTGTACAAGGCATCATCACTATTAGGATCAATTCTTTCCCTTACACCCAATAGTAGAGATATATCTTCCGCTATATCTTCTCCTTCTGTTGTAGTTGTCCTTTCTTTTGCAGCAAGTTTTGCATAAGAATCCTGAACTTTAGAGTCAACCTTATCTGATATTTTTTTAAGACTTATTACATTATCATCCTTTATAAAGAACATATATTTTTCTTCAGTAACTATAAAATCTCTAGAAAATAGTTGCCCTTGTGATGCGTTAATAACTGTAACATTCCTATCTTTAAAATTTTTTGGTAATTCTATACCTCTATTTTTTATATAATCAGATAGTTTTACATATTTTGAATTAAAGCTTGGCGGAAAGGCATAAGAAGTATTTATAGCTACAAGATTCTTGTTGATATAAAGCTTATCTCCTAACCTTATGTTGTTAGTTTCCTCTCCAAAGTTTGTAGATTTTATTTCAACTACTTCCCAAGTTCCCTCAATAATTGGGTTTTCTTGTTTCGGAGTCTGAATCAAATCACTTAAATTATCATTATTATAATTAACACATGATGAAAAAATCACAGCAATTATGGAATATATAAAAAGTTTAAATAGTTTTTTCATCTTGCAACCTCGGCAATACTACACTTACAACTGTTCCAACTCCATATTTAGATTTAATAATGAGTTTACCGTCGTGAGCCTTTACGATTTCTTCACAAATTGATAGGCCAAGTCCTGTTTGAGACTTAGAAGACGATCCCTTATAAAATTTACTTGCTACAAAGGCAATCTCATCTTCTTTTATACCCTCACCATCATCTTTGACACTTATTTCTATATCATCCTCATCTTGATCTATGACAATATCTATATGTCCGCCCAGGTCTGTAAATTTAATGGCATTATCAATTATATTTATAAATACTTCCTTCATCCTATTTGTGTCAGCATGAATATATAAGCTTTTATAATAGGTTGTGAATGAAAGCTTAATTCCATCAGATTGACATCTAGGATATAACTGAGTATGAACTTGTTTTACTAAATCTACTATATCAATTTTATCTTTATTATACTTAAAAGTACTTGAAGAAAGTCTAGAGAAGTCTAATAAATCTTCAACCATCATTGAAAGCCTATCTCCTTCTGACTCTATAATCTTAAGGCCTTGGCTTACCATATCAGGATCTTTTTGGATTGTATCCGATTGAAGTGTAATTGCCCATCCCTTTATTGAGGTAAGTGGTGTTCTTAACTCATGAGAAACAGAAGAAATGAATTCGTTTTTCATATCTTCTCTTTTTACAATATTTTCACTCAATAAATTAAGAGTTGAGGCAAGTTCTGATATTTCGTCTTCTCTTGAGTCATCTGCCTTAATTGTATAATCCCCTTGGGCTAATACTTCAGAAACCCCAATCAACTTCTTAATAGGTTTTACAAAAGATCTAGCTGCTATAAATGAAACTAATAGTGCTAAAATACTTATCACAACACCAAAAACTAAATAGATAAAAACATCTTTATTTATTTGCTTATTTACCCTATCTAAAGAACTTGTCAATCTTATTATCCCGACTTGTTGGTCAGATGATTTTAGAGGGTAGGAAACTGATAAGATTTGCTCGTTAGAGCCTGGATTTGTATCTTTGCTAATACCTGTATAGCCTTCTTTAGCTTCTATAATATCGTCTTTATCTAATATCTTCCCAATTTGAGATGATGCTATCGAATCAAATAATACCATTCCAGAATTATCAAGTATTTGTACCTGGCTGTAATTTTGCCTGTAAAATAAGTTCTTATCCCCAATGATTACCTCTTGCAAATCGTATCTTGACATATAGGATGAGTATTGAAGCTGACTAATCCTAGCCTGGTTCTTCATTGATGAAATAAGAGTTGCTTCATAATAACTTTTAATAGAATTATAAGCGAAAATTTCAAAACCAATTACAGTTGTCAAAACAAAGAGCATTATTATTTTAACAACTGTATATTTTACACTTTTTGATTCTATAAATTTTTTAGTATATTTTTGGGGATTAATTGTTTTTTTATCTACTTCCATCTATAACCAGTGCCCCATACAGTTTCAATAAATGCAGGTTTTGCAGGGTTTTCTTCTATTTTAGCCCTTATCCTTCTTATATTTACATCTACAATCTTTGTATCATTAGAATAGTTATCGCCCCAGGTTTCTTTCATAATTTCATCCCTCGTCATGGCTTTTCCTTTATTTTTAATAAAATATTCTAAGATTGTAAACTCTGTAGGAGTAACATCTATTTCTATCTCGTCCTTGTAGAAAGTTTTAGAATAAATATCAAGTGTGAATGGCCCATCTTTAAGTCTTTTTACTTCATTTTCAGACCTATCAGAAGGATTTAGGTTAACCCTTCTCATAAGAGATTTCACTCTTAATATTAACTCTTGTGGGTTAAAAGGCTTGATTATATAATCATCAGCACCCTTTTCAAGACCTAATATCTTATCGATATCCTGGCTCTTTGCTGAAACCATTATGATCCCAGTCATTGGGCTTTTGTCTCTTATTTTTTCACATACTTCATAACCGCTAATACCTGGTAACATTATATCTAAAATAGCTACTGCCGGTTTTTCTTCATCAAAAACCTTAAGTGCCTCCTCACCGCTCGATGCTTCAACCGTTTGATAACCTTGGTAGTCAAGGTTAATTTTCATAAATTGTCTTATTGGATCTTCGTCATCTAGTATCAAAATTTTATTATTCATTACCCATCCTCTCAAAGGCAATCTTAGCTGCTCCAATGGCACCAGCATCATTTAAGAATTCGGCTGGTCTTATATCAATATTATATGGTTTATTACAATACTTTTTGAAATTTTCTATTGTACCATCCCACCAAATATCCTTTGAATTAATTATTCCTCCACCAACTACAATTACTTCTGGGTCAAAGATATTTCGTAAAGATGTAAGGAAATATGCAAGGTTAGATTGATAATTTTTCAAAACTTCTTTAGCTTTTTCATCAACGTCGACAATGTCAAAGATTTCTTTACCGTCAAGTCTTTTACCAGTAAGTCTGAAATAATCTTCGCTAATTGCTGGACCAGCGCAGTAAGCTTCAGCACAACCATATTGACCGCACGTACAATAATTTCCACCTGGATGTAATAAAATATGTCCAAGTTCAGCTCCTTGGAAATGTGCACCTGATAATAAACCTCCATCTTTAGTAATTACAGCTCCACCAAGACCAGTTCCTAGTGTGATCATAACTACATTTTCACTATCCTTACAAGCACCTAGCCATTTTTCTGCAACAAGGGCGATGTTGGCATCATTTTCTACAAATACAGGTAACTTAGTATATTCTTCTATAGCTTCCTTAAGGTTAAATCCTGTCCAACCATTAATATTTCCTGCAAATGTTATAATTCCATTTTCTGAATCTATAAAACCCGGTGTACCTATGCCTATAGCACTTGCTTCTTGGTATGAAAGGGTATCTAACGCTTTTTTTATGTTGTCTAGTACAACATCCCTACCCTTGCTAGCTTCAGTATCTAGCATGTGTCTTTCTATTATGTCTCCCTTTTCATCTATTAGACAAGCATTTATTTTTGTACCGCCTATATCAATTCCTATTACTTTTTGCATTTTTCCCTCACATCATCATTATTTTTTCTTTTAGCTTAATAATATCTTGGTATTTTTTAGATACAAACTCCCTATCTTTTAGATATTCTAAACCTTCAATTTCAGGAAATCTAAGTTTATAAGAGAGCAGTATTTGATTGTTTATTCCTAACTTATTCTTAATTCTATCATTAACTTTTATATTTCCGTATTTTCTATCACCTAGTATTGGCGTTCCGTTTTCCTTTAGCGAATACCTTATCTGATGTGTCCTACCGGTAATTAATTTACATTCAAGGAAAGAAAATTGATCATTATTTTCTATGAGCCTAAAATAAGTTAAGATTCTTTTACCACCATTACTTTTTTTGACTTTATTTTTGTTTTCATTTTTTGTTATGGTGCTATCTATCTTAAAATCATGATCTATTTTTCCACTAACAAGTGTAAGATAGTACTTATCTATTAAGTTATCTTTCATTGCCTTATTTAAAATTCTCAAGCTTTTGCTATTTTTAGCACCTATGACAAGGCCTGCTGTATTTCTATCAAGTCTATTTACAACGGCTGGCTTAAAGGTTTTGTCAGACTTATCGAAAGAGTAAGTCTTATAAAGATATGAAAGCATATTATCAACTAAATTTTTTCCGTAATCTTCTTTTGAGGCGGCATGGGTTAGTTGACCATATTCCTTATCCATAATAATAATATTATCATCTTCATAAACTATATCTAGGTCAAAATCACAAGGTTTAAAATCTGTCTTTGTTAGCCATTTATTGTAATTTTCATCGGAGATATACATTTTGATAATATCGCCTTCATATACAAAATCACTATTTTTGGCTCTCTTATCATTAATTTTAAAATTCTTTTTCCTAATGTTTTTTGAAATCACTGATAAGGGTGCGTTTTCAAAATATTTTCTCAAAAACCTATCAAATCTTTGGTTTCCTTGGTTTTTATTAATAACTATTTCTATCATCTAATAACTTCTATTCACATATGAATCTATAAGAGATTCTCTAATTTCTTCACAGAATGCACTATTGCATCTCAATTTTTCTAGTATTTTCTTATTCTTCGAATGGAGAATCAGCTTATCACAATTTTTAACTTTTATTTCAAAAATTTGTCCTGTTAACCTCTTCGATCTTAGATTAATGAAATATGCATCAATGTTATCAAAACCAACTAGGTCTATTAGTGATGCAGTTGCCAAATCTTTTAAGTAATAGTAATTTTCCCTGTCATTTATTAGCTTGGTATATATTTTTTTCTTTTTAGGGGTATTTTGGCATTTAAAGGCCTTTGCATTGGCAAACTTCGCCATTATATTATAATACTGATAGTTATAAACGGCCTCTTCTAGGTCCTGAATCTTAGAAAAAGGCTTAAGCCCTAAATCATTTAAAAACTTATAATTTCTTTCTAAAAATTCATCCTTATTTATTTTTTCATCTGTTAAAAGGTCAATTGACTCGATTCTCCAGTCTTCGAATAAATCTAATTTTTTCTTCTCAATAATCATAATAAAAAACCGCCTCAAAGAGACGGTTTAAATTAATCCTCTAATTTAAGTTCAATAATTTCAGCTTGGCCTACTTGAGGAACGTCTTCTTTTGTCCAATCTAATCCTAAGTATATGTCTGATTTAGAATATTCTGATAGGCTATCTAGTCTTGTTATTAGATCTTCGATATTATCCTCATTAATATCAACTATATCATAGATACCATCGATATAGATCTTTCCAATGTCGTAATCGCGAGCTAAAATTCCTGATACAAAACCAATGAGTCCTTCTGCTGATTTGATTTTGTAAGACTTTGCATTGATTAACCTAATCTTGTGATCAAGTATTCTAACTTGGCTGTCATCAGTATCTACAAATATAATGTTTGAATTACCAAGTTCTTTTTCGTGATTTGCCTCTTCAACTAGATATTTTGTCTTACCTGTTCCTTGTTCACCAACTACTAAATAAATCATAATTTATCCC
>CAUPHU010000088.1:0-7184 GCA_963511095.1 uncultured Anaerococcus sp.
TGTCAAATCCATACCTCTACTCACTAATCAGGGCCCAAGGAGGCGCCTACGGTGCAGGTATGTTTATCTCAAGGTCAATGCTCCTTGCAACCTACTCCTACAGGGATCCAAATATCGAAAAAACAATCGATGCCTACAACACGATTGGAGAAATTGCAAAAAATCTTGAGATGACTGACAGGGACTTTGAAAACCAAAAAATTTCTTCCATGGGTTCGATTTTAAGGCCAAAAAGTCCAAAGCAAATGGCCGATTATGATTATTCTTACTACAGGATTCCAAAAGCCAAAAAAGATGACGATATCCTTAGAGAAATCAAGGAAACTAGCCTTGATGATATAAGACAAATGGCAGAAACTTTTGAAAAATCAATGGCGGGAGACAACCTAGTTGTTTTCGGTGCAAGGTCTGATATAGAAAAGATTAAGGATAAGTTCGATAAAGTTATCAATATTAAATAAGCCTTAGGTTATTTTAAATAAAGTTAATATCTACTTTGATTATTTTAAAAATTACTAAGCTATAGTATAATATAGCTAAGAGGAAAATCACCTTTTGTAAGGAGATAGGATGAGAAGATTTAAAAAAGATAAATATTCTAATAAAGATAAGATTAATATGAATTTTGACTTTGATGACCTAGATTTTGAATGGGTTGGAGAAGCCGTCAAAAAATCTGTAGATAGCGTAGTTTCAAGCTTTTCCAAAGGCTATAATAAAAATTTGCCAGCTATAAAAGACCCAGCTGTCTGTGTGCAAAAGCCTGTAGAGAAAAACAAGTACTGGATAATAAGAATTGGGGCTGTCTTTGTAGGTATGATCCTTTTTGCCATAGGCATGGACGCATTTGAGTCTTGGGGCCTTGTAGAAAAAATGACCGGCCTCCTATGTCTAGCAGGTGCAGTGGCTGCTCCCGCCTTTTTGTGGAAGCTTTCAAATAACTATAAAAGACTTTCCATAAATTATGGGAGATACAGGAGAGAACTTGGGTCAAACACCATTATTTCAATAAGAGATCTAGCAAGTGCAGTAAGCCAAAGTGAAGAAAAAACAATAAAGGACCTGCTTTACTTTATGAAGCAAAATTATTTCAAACAGGCAAGGATTGTTGAGGATGATTCGATTTTTATCCTCGATATTCCAACCTTCAAGCTCTACAAGGACAAGCTTGATAAAATTCCTCACAAGACCAAGGATCAAATCGGCCCTGTTGAAGATATAAACGAAGTCCAGGCGGAAGAATTAATCAGACTTGCTGAAAAAACCCTATCAGAAATCATAGAAAAATCTCATTTGATTGAGGATATTGATTTTAAAAGCAAAGTAGATCCATTAATTGAAAATACAAGGGATATTATAAATATTGTAGATAAATATCCAGATAAGGCCCTAAGCTTAAATAAATTTGCAGACTTTTACCTGCCAACAGCAGAAAGGCTTGTCGAGTCTTACCAAGAATTTGAAAGCCTAGATACAGATGACGCCAAAATCATAAAATTTATGGAAGAAATCAAGGGCTCTATCAAAACCATAGCCGAAGCCTTTGACAAGATAAAAGTCGATTTAATCGCCGATAAGGCCATGGATGTAAAAACCGATATGGACACAATCGACCTGATTTTGAAGCAGGAAGGACTCACAGAAGGAGATTTTAGCTAATGAGCGATATAGAATTAAAACTAGACGGACTAGAAGAAAAGGACGAAAAACTCGACCAAATCCTAAAAACTCAGCCAGATTTAGTGGAAAACAAAATAAAATTCACAGCCGAAGAAGAGAAGATGATTGATGACTTTTCTAAAAAAATTGACTTGGCTGATACAAATATCATTCTCCAATACGGATCAGGTGCCCAAAAGAAAATCTCAACCTTTTCCGAAAAGACCCTGGATGCTGTAAAAGACAAAGACTTAGGAGAAATCGGAGGACTTTTAGATAAGGTCGTAATGGATATAAAAACCATGGACGATGGCGAAGAAAATAAGGGACCTTTTGGATTTTTGAAAAAGGCTAGCAATAAGATTGACAACCTCAAGGTCAAATACCAGTCTACAGAAAAAAACATCAATGAAGTAGCAAGAAGCCTTGAAAACCACCAAATCACCCTGATGAAAGACATCTCCATGCTTGATCAGATGTATGATTTGAATGAAGAATATTACAAGGAAATCTCAATGTACATCGAGGCCGGCAAGAGAAAGCTAGAAGATTTATACAATAAGGACTTGCCAGCTTTAGAAAGAGTTGCAGCCGAATCAAACCTGCCACTCGATGCCCAAAAGGTCAACGACCTCAAGGCACAGGCCAACCGTTTTGAGAAAAAACTCCACGATTTGGACCTTACAAGAATGGTCTCAATTCAAATGGCCCCACAAATTAGGATGGTCCAATCATCAAACTCCATCATGGCAGAAAAAATCCAGACAACCATTGTCACCACCATTCCACTTTGGAAAAACCAAATGGTCCTTGCTCTAGGCATGCACCACACAGACCAGGCCATCAAAACCCAACAAATGGTGACAGACCTTACAAATGAACTTCTAAAGAAAAACGCCGACAGCCTAAGGCAAAACACCATAGAAACCGCCAGGGCAACAGAGCGTGGAATAGTAGACGTAGAAACAATCAAACACACCAACGACGCCCTAATTTCAACAATTGAAGAAGTAAGAAATATCCAAATAGAAGGCGCAAAAAACCGAGAAAAAGCCCAAGCCGAAATCAGAAGCTTAGAAAGTGAACTAAAAAGAAACCTTACTAGGAGAAACTAGGGTATAATGTATATTGAGAATATTTATCAAAATTATATTTTGATAATATAAATTTAGTAATTAAGTAAAATTATTTTAAAAAGGCCAACTTAAACCAAAACCTTATATTAAAAAGCTTGCCGAAGGGCAAGCTACCCTATCCGCCCTCCGCTAAGGAGCCGGTTGCGGGGTGTAAGTCTCCACGAGCCGACGGGCTTGCCGGGGATTTAAGGGGAGGGGCGATGAGGGACGATTTGCCCAAGCGGCCGAGAGCGGCGGAAGGTCCCTTGGGTCTCCCCCTTGAACGAAGAGACATAGTCTATTTAAATAATTTATTAAATAACAACATTACGAAGCGTTAAACTTAATAAATTCAATTATCTATGTTACAAAGTTATAAATAAAATAATAGCAAAATTAACAAGTTAATTTTGTACAAAAGTATCAGACCTTCATCGAATCCGATTGCATCGGATTGTGATAGGTCTTCATAGGGATCGTAATCTTTTTACAATCAATGCTCCTATTCGTCGCATCGGTCCTCACCGAGCCGGACGGGCTAGCTCAAAATTACATTAAGTTTCTCATCAGTTTATACTTCGCACTTCGTTCTTGATAAACTGTGAGAACCATGAAAATTTTGCCTACTGAAGCCCTATCCCAATTTTATGAAATAAAATTGTTGGAAGGACTGACGCTTTAGCGAAAATTTTCATTACCATTAAAGGAGGACAAATATTATGCACGAAGAAATAAAACCAGGTGAAAAAATCGAATTCAAATTTGACTGCCAAATGCTAATCGCAAGGACTGATAAGGACCTAGACGAAGACGAAATCTTCGACTATATCTCAGAAAACCTAGAAGGTGACAGCCTTCTTGCTGTGGGAGATGAAGACCTAATAAAAATCCACTTCCACTCCAACAAACCATGGGAAGTTCTAGAGTATGCAGCAAGCCTAGGAGACATCCACGACATAGTCTTTGAAAACATGCAAAGACAAGCCGATGGCCTTCAAGGTTAGTTTTAAATTTCAAACAAAAAATCCAGTTATTAAGAAATTCTTAATAGCTGGATTTTTCTTTTGCTTATTTATTTTCCGAGTGCTTCTCTTCCAAGAGCGTCTGTGGCGATTATTGCACAGTATACTTCGTATTCTGTCACACCACCTGCTAGGTTGTGGATTGTTTCGCCTTCTGCTACTGCATTTTTAGCGATTTGTCTGATGTCTTCGTCTTTTGTGACGCCAAATTCTTCAAGGGTAATTGGAAGGCCTACTTCCCTACAGAAGTCTTGAACTTCGTAGAATTCATCCTTGCCTACTCCTTCAAGCGTAAGTTGAACTAGGGTACCGAAGGCAACTGCTTCCCCGTGTTGGCCCTTGTGGCTTTCTAGAGATGTAAGACCGTTGTAGAATGAGTGAGCTGCTGCGCAGTTTACGTTATCTGCCCCAACACCTGACATGTAGGTATTAGCTTCGATTATTGCCTCTAGTGCTGGTGTTACAACATTATTTTCGCAAGCTACAATGGCTTGTTTGCCGTAGGCCCTAAGGGTATCGTAGCAAAGTTTTGAAAGAGCAAGTCCTGATCTTGTGATGCCTGTGCCTTCTAAGGATGTTGATTCTGTCCTGATTGATGCCCTTCCTTCAAAGTAAGTTCCAAGAGCATCTCCCATACCAGCTATCAAAAATTTCACTGGAGCGTTTGCTATTACTTGACTGTCTACCATAACAGCATCTGGGTTGGTTGGGAAAAATAGGTAAGAATCAAAACTTCCGTCGTCATTATAAATTACAGAAAGACCTGTACAAGGTGCATCTGTTGCCACAACTGTTGGGATTATAACGATTTTTTTGCCGGTGTAGTAGGCTGTAGCCTTGGCTGTATCTACTGCAGATCCACCACCAACAGCCACAACTGCATCAATCTTGTCTTCTTCGACAATCTTTTTCATTTTTTCTATCTCACCCTTGCTTGAAATCCCGCCAAATACTTCATAACGACGGTAGTCATCAAGGTCTCCGAAAGACTCTTCAATCAAATCGTGGCAAGCCTTATATCCGGAATTTGAACAAATAAATAGCCATCTTTTGCCCATATATCCCATTTCTTCGTGGAATCTGACAAGGGCATCCTTGCCTTGGACATATTTCAAAGGTTCACGCATTGCTCTTAAAAGTTTCATCTTTGCCTCCATTATTTTATGTATTTTTGATATTATATACTTTCGATTTCATTATAACATTTACAACAATCTTTGTAAAATAATTAACAAACGTTCTTATCTTATCCTCTCTAGGTTTTATCATAAATTTAAAACCAAATTCTAAAATACTCCAACAGACCTAAGTTCTTTAAGATAAAAAATCCCAAAACCGGCCAGAAATATCCAGCAAGTTTTGAGACTTTTTCTTTTGCTTATTATTTTCTATTTGATTTCAGCCTTAACAGCTTTTGCAACAGCCTCTGCTACTCCTTCTTCGAAGGCACCTGGGATTACGTAGTCTGCTGATAATTTGTCAGCAGTAACTAGGTCTGCTAGGGCTTTTGCTGCAGCAAGCTTCATAGGGTCTGTGATTTCTTCTGCGTGGGCGTCTAGGGCTCCCCTAAAGATTCCTGGGAAGGCTAGGACGTTGTTGATTTGGTTAGGGAAATCTGACCTGCCTGTTGCAACTACAACAGCACCAGCTTCTTTTGCCAATGCAGGGTCAATTTCTGGCACAGGGTTTGCCATGGCAAAAACTATTGGTTTTTCTGCCATGTTTTTGATGTCTTCTTCGTCGATTACACCAGGCACAGACACACCTACAAATACGTCACAACCCTTTATTGCATCTTTGATTGAACCAACAAGATTATCCTTGTTAGTTATCTTTGCAAGTTCCTTTTTAACTGGGTTGTCGCCTTCTAGGTGGCTGTCGTTGATTGTACCTTTTGAGTCACAAGCAATTACATCCTTAACTCCTAGATCTAGGAGAAGTTTTGAAATAGAATAGCCTGCAGCTCCTGCTCCAGATACTAGTACCTTTATGTCTTCTACGTTTTTACCAATAAGCTTAAGAGCATTGATAAGGGCTGCCACAGTTACTATAGCTGTGCCGTGTTGGTCGTCGTGAAATACTGGTATATCAAGCATTTCCTTGAGTTTATTTTCTATATAGACACATCTTGGAGAAGAAATGTCTTCGAGGTTGATGCCACCAAAGGTTGGGGCAATGTTTTTAACTGTTTCGATAATTTCGTCAGGATCTTGGGTGTCAAGAACGATTGGCACTGCGTTGACATCGCCAAATTCCTTAAATAGTACTGCCTTACCTTCCATAACTGGCATAGCAGCCTTTGGGCCAATATTTCCAAGACCTAAGACAGCCGAACCATCTGATACAACTGCGATTGTATTTGCCTTTGATGTATAGACATAGGCCTTTGATTCATCTTCGTGAATTTTTCTACAAGGCTCAGCAACTCCGGGTGTGTAGGCATAGGTCAAATCTTCTGCATTTAATACCTTAGCCTTAACTTCTGTTGCTACCTTACCCTGCCATTCTTCGTGTTTTTTGAGTGCTTTTTCATATACGTCCATAAATTTCCTCCCTTATTTTTATCTTATCCAAAGAATAATGGTACTAATATTGATGCCAATAGGATTATAAAGGCACCGCCTAGCCTTGATGAAATTTGAGCAAATGGCATTAATTCCATCCTATCAGCTGCAGTTAGGACTGCAACGTCGCCTGTACCACCCATGTTTGCCATACATAAACCAGCTGTGATAGCTGCTTCTATTGGGTAGAAACCAACAAGTTTGCCTACTATAGCAGATCCTAGGATTGCTCCAATTATTACTAGGGCTACTAGGAATAGGTAAACTAGGGTAAAGTTTTGGATAATTTGTTTTAGTGATGTATAAGATACACCGATACCGATTAAAAGTAGTGGTGTAAAGTTTTTGGCTACAAAGTTATACCAGCCTGCTGCCGCATTTGTGTATTTTTCTGGTAATACATCAAGAGCCTTAATTACTGCAACCGCAATAATCATCCAAGCATAGGTGTGGATGTCGACACCGATTTTTTTCATTAAAAAGGCTACGATAGATCCAACAGTGAAAAATCCTGTTGCAAGAACTATACCTGTAGAATATTCTCCTGGTTTTAGGACAACTTCTATAGCTTCTGCTTTTATTTCTTCGTCTGTAGATCTCATAAGTTGACCATTACCTGTCCATTGTGGTTTGGCCTTGCCAAGTCTATTTAATAGACCACCGGCTACAATTGCTAGGGCATTACCAAGGGCAACTGCTGGTACTAATTTTGACATAATTTTTTCAGTGTCTACATTTAGGGCTGATGAGAATATTTCTGAAATTGGAACAGCACCTGCTCCCATGCCGCCGCCCATGATTGGAATACCAATATAGGCCATAGC
>CAUPHU010000089.1:0-7093 GCA_963511095.1 uncultured Anaerococcus sp.
CATATTTTCACCTCCCTATGGACTATTGACCCCGTTTATACTACGGAGTAGAGATTACCTAGTAATAATACTCTCTTTGTTGGCCCTTGTCAAACAAAAATCTTGACTTTACTTAACATTTGCTTATTTTTTAAAAATAATATAAACTAGGAGTAAGAAAACGATTTTAATAGGAGGCTTTATGAAATTATTAGAAAATAAAGTAGCTGTAGTAACAGGTTCATCAAGGGGAATTGGCTTTGCCATTGCAGAAAACTTCCTAGAAAATGGAGCAAAAGTTGCTGTCCTTGGGTCTAGAGAAGAATCTGCATCTAAGGCTTGCGAGAAACTTTCCGAAAAATACGATAAGAAAATGTTTAAGGGCTACTGGCCAAAATTAACCAATGAGGAAAGTGTAAAAGAATTTGCCAAAGAAGTCCTAAATGATTTTGAAACTGTTGATATACTTGTAAACTGTGCTGGTATTTCAGATAATATACCAAGTCTAAATGCTGACCTTGCTCATTTTTCAAACGTTATGGATATAAATGTCAACGGAACCTACAATATGATTTATAATTTCCTCCCACACTTTACAGATAAAAAGTCAGGATCAATTGTAAACCTATCTTCAATGGTGTCTAAAAATGGCCAGCAAACAGGGGTTGCCTATCCTACTAGCAAATTTGCTGTAAATGGCCTTACAATCTCACTTGCAAGAGAACTTGGTCCATACGGAATCAGGGTCAATGCTGTGGCTCCTGGGGTTACAAATACTGATATGGTAGCGGCCCTTCCAGCTGAACAAATCGAACCTGTCAAACAAATAATCCCCCTAAAGAGGATTGGCGAGCCAGAAGAAATTGCCAAGGCCGTCCTATTTTTGGCAAGTGATATGGCATCCTACGTATCAGGCGAAATTCTCTACTGCGACGGTGCAACCTTTATGTAAAAATTCAAGAAAAAAGAGCAGCTTGGAACTTTCCTTGCTGCTTTTTTGTTTTATATGCCCATCACATTGTCTATATCTACAGAAAACATCATCAAGAGCCGCCACTGGCAAAATTGTCTTGGTTAAGGGTCCGTAGGCCCTAAATTGTCTGATAACCATCATGGTGCCTGCAGGGGCTGTAGCCGCCGACATGGAGGCAATCACAACAGAAAAGACAAAGGATTTGTCAAGCAAAAAGTACATGACAGAAAAAACCACCAAAAGGACTCCAAGTACCTCGAAGATCGTGATAACAAAGACATCCTTGCCAAGTTTTTTGAGGTCTTCTATCCTAAATTCACTTCCAATAGAAAAGGCAATAATCCCTAAGGCAAACTCGTTTACAAAGTTTACCATTGGCTCGTTGGCCTCATTTAACACATTAAAAAACGAAGGTCCTAAGAAAAGTCCCGCCACAATATATCCTGTAACATTTGGCAGGCTAAACCTTCTTGCAAGCTTACCGCCGATGATTCCAAAAGTAATCATCAAGCCTAATTTTATATTAATATCCAATAAATCCCTCCTCCATCCCTTTTTATAAGATATATTATATATGCATCATACTATATATTTAATATATTTCTACTTTTAAAAACTAAAAAAGACCGATCAAGGTCGGTCTATCCTATATTTTATTTTCCCATGCTAGCATAAATCGCATTGGCAATGGACATGGACATGGCTTCTGCTGCAAGGGCTCCAACAAGGTTAATATCAGCTTTTATCTTATTTGTAGCAAGGGAAAAAATTGTGTCCCCGTCAAACATGGTGTGGACTGGGTTTATGGACCTGGCGTAGCCGTCGTGGGCCATGCCAGCAATCTTTGTAAGCTCTGTCTTATCAAAGGCCGCATTAGTTGCAACAGCCCCGATTGTGGTGTTTGCTGGCTTAATATCAGCAAAAGAGCCTAGGATTTGTTCTATATAGTCCATAGTCCTTAGCATTTTCCCATCCTTGATTGGACCTGCAATTTGCTCGCCCTTGTGGTAGTCGAAAATATCTCCAAAAGCGTTTAAGGCAACTATTGCAGATACAACTAGGTCTCCCTTTTTGATAGAAGCTTGGCCCAAACCTGATTTTACCAAAGATTCTGGACCTAGGGCCTTGGCCACAGTTGCTCCTGTGCCAGCTCCTACGATTCCCATAGATTTATCTTCGTAGGTCGCAGATTCAAAAGCTTCTTGGGTCATCTTTGCATTTGGCCTTACTTGAGGATTTTTGTAGGCTAGGTCAAATAAGACTGCCTGAGAAATTATCGGAACAATCCCAACTCCCACGTCAAAGCCAATTTTTTCTTTTTCTAAAATCTTCATCAAATGGCTTGCTGCTTCAAGGCCGTAGGCAGATCCGCCCGAAAGTATTATGGAAGATACTTCTGAAACTTGGTTTAGGGGATTTAAAAGATCTGTTTCACGAGTCCCTGGCGCCCCTCCCCTTACGTCAACTCCTGCCGTATTACCAGGATCTGGAAGAATTATAGAAAGGCCTGTTCCGCCTTCCAGATCACTTGCGTGGCCTAGTTTTATATTTCCTACATCTGTAAAAAATCCGCCATACATTAGATATCCTCGTTCCTATACTTATCCATCATCTCTCCAAAAACATCGGAAGATGAAGGTGGGGTGTAAGAAATGGCATTGGCACCTGCATCAATTGTGGCTTTTATCGATTCCCCGTCCTTGCCACCTGTGGCAATTATTGGAAAATCATAGCCGATATCACGTCTTATATAATCTACCAAATCTGCCGTATATTTGCCGCCTGAAACATTTAAAATCTCAGCTCCAGCCGCAATTTTAGCCTTATAATCGTCTTTTAAAGAAGAAATTGTAGCAATAACAGGTATATCTACAAATTTTGAAATCTCCCTAATATCGTCATGTGGAATAGGCCCATTTACCACAACCCCATAGGCGCCTGCAAGCTCTGCATAATAGGCCACAGCCCTGGACCTTGGCCCTTGGGTAGTCCCGCCACCTACTCCTATAAAGCAAGGCACAGAAGCGATTGAAATAATGGCTTCGGTGATGGAATTTAGGGGTGTATATGGATAGACCGCCATAATAGAATCGGCATTTGAATTTCTAATTATGGCAAGGTCAGTTGTGAAAAGAAGTGACTTAATTCTCTTATCAAATATTTTAATTCCGCTTGCCTTGTAGATTTCTTCTGGCACAGAAATAAATGATTTTCTGAGTTTGGAATGTACTTGTGGTACGTATTTTTTCTCCATAGTCTTAGTCCCTATTAAATAAATCTCTAGAATAGACCTTGTCCGCCACATCTTTTAGCTCATCTTCAAGCCTGTTTGCAAGGATAAGGTCGACTTTCTTAAATTCTTCAAAGTCACGAATTAAGTCCATACCCTCAAAGGATTCTCCATCGAGGTTTGGTTCGTAAATTACAATATTTGCACCTTTTTCCTTTAGGTTATTAATGACATCAAAGATTGCAGACTTCCTAAAATTGTCCGAACCCTTTTTCATAACAAGCCTATAAACTCCAATGGTTTCAGGGTTTTTGGCAAGGATATCGGAACTTACAAAGTCCTTTCTCACCTCATTTGAATCGATAATCGACTTAAAAATTGCAGAAGGAATGTCGCCATAATTTGCATAAAGCTGCTTAGAATCCTTTGGCAGGCAATATCCACCGTATCCAAAAGATGGATTATTATAATGGTCACCAATCCTTGGATCTGCAGAAACTCCTGCAATTATTGACTTGGAATCAAGACCCTTAGCAAGGGCGAAATTATCAAGCTCATTGAAATAAGCCACCCTCATTGCAAGGTAGGTATTGGCAAAAAGCTTGACAGCCTCAGCTTCATCGGATCCCATAAGGAATATTTTCGGGTCATTTAGGGCTTCTTTTTTGTAAAGCTTTGCAAGATTTTCCCCTACTTCTGTCTTATCTGAGACGATAATCCTTGAAGGGTGAAGGGAATCGTAAAGGGCCCTGCCTTCCCTTAAAAATTCTGGGGAAAATATGATATTTTCGCAGGCAAATTCTTCGTTTTTCCTCTTTGTATAACCAATTGGAATGGTTGATTTTATAAGGATTGGAAGGTCTTTTCTTATGTCTTTTATCATCTTTATTGCATCATCTAAAAAGGATGTGTCAAATTTTTCGTTGGCCTCATCATAATTTGTAGGAAGGGCCAAGATAGCAAGGTCTGAATCAGCAAAATCGGCTTCCCCACTTGTTTTGGCAAGAAGGTCCAAATCCTTATTCTCTAGGTAATCTATTATGTAATCGTCCTTTAGAGGCGATTTTTTATTATTAATCATATCGACCTTTTTCTGATCTATTTCAAGGCCAATAACCTGGTTTGATTGGGCAAGTAAAACTGCATTAGCAAGGCCAACATAGCCCATTCCCATCACTATTATTTTCATATTTACCTCCGCTTTTAACTTACTTATATTTTACATTCATTAAATTTATTTACAATTTGTAAAACTTACCGCTTCGTAAGGCCTAAGGATTATGGTCCTAAAAAGCTTGCGGTCTGTGACAGACCCAAATAAAAATTCATATTTTTTATAATCCAAGACCTTATAAGAAAGGTCCACCAAGACTTCTTTTTCAGATAAATTAGCCAAAAACAAAATCTTTTTGCCATTGTCACTTCTCACAAAGGCCAGAATATCTTTTTCCTTTGGCAAAATTTTTGTCATTTTAGGAAGGCTTTGAACTTGGTTTTTAAGAGCAAAAAGCTCTCGCAAAAATTTTATATCTTCAAAATCAAGGTCGGATTCTCTTATATATAGGGAAGTTTTCAAAAAGAAAAGCGTCATATAAATCATTCTTTTTGCATAAATCGGATAATTATCAAAATTTATCTCTGATTTTGGGAAATTTTCAAAAGAAAGGGCAAGTTTTGAATTATTTTCTGCAAAACTCTTGGCAAAATCAAAAATACCCTCAATTTCTCCACTAGGACTCACCATAGAAAGGCAGGAAAGATTAGGATTTGCAAGGGGCATAAGAGTGTTTTTATCCTCATTTATTTCCGCTAGAGAAAAAACGCCCTTATTAAAAAAGGTATTTTTATTAAGCTCACGGACTCTTTCGATTAGGCTTTTCCCGCCCTTTGCAAGGCTAGGAAGGCCCTCAAGCTTAAAGGTCCATATCCCATGTTTAATCAGATAGGAAATAAAACCATAAAGACCCTGCCTGATTTTTGGATCAGAAAAATCTATGGCAGAAGGATTTTCTCCCAAAAGCCTTGCCAAAAGATAATTAATATCAAAAGATAAAATAAGGCCTAGGCCATTTTTCTGGTAAAAATCATTTAAGGAAAGAATTTCCCCGATTTCTCTTTCATCAAGGTTTTCAAAAGGCGAAATTTCTACAAAGTCTAGTCCTAAAGCCTTATAAAATCTAATATTCACTTGTAATTTTTTAAACCCTTTAAGGTCTGTTTGTAAAATTACTAGATCTTTCATCTCTAAATTCTTTCCTATACTTATAATTCTTTTCCTATAAGTGTAAATCTAATTTGCTAAGCTAAGAACTCCTGCACAAAATGAGTATTTTTCAAAGCTTAAACCAGTAAAATATTCTTTTAACTCTTCATACACAAAATAATATTCTTCATCATCCCAATAATTTTGAGACTTTTCCCTGCAAAGCTCTAGGTCAACTCGGTTTTCAAAGGCCACATCGCCTATAAGGATTTTCCCACCTGGATTTAAGAGAGAGACCAAAGATTTTATAAAAGGTATTTTCTCCTCATCAGTCAGATGATGAAGGGAATATGTTGCGATTATGGCGTCATATTTATTTTCTTTAAGAGAGCCTACAAGCCCCTTTGTAAAATCACCTGAAAATAGGATTGCTTCTGGCATCTTTTTCTGGGCAATTTTTATCATTTCCTCCGAAAAATCTTGGCCATAAATCTCTAGACCCTTTTCATATAAAGGCCTAGTTAAGGTCCCCGTTCCAAAACCAATATCTAAAACTGTTTTACAGTCCAATTCCAAAACTTCCTTATATATAGCATTTAAAACATCCTTATATCCAGCAAAGGGATAGGTATCTTCCTCATCAGATAGGCCAACACTCTCATCATAGCCATCTGCCCATAGATCAAAACCCTTGTTATCTAACATAGTCTCTCCTTTTATTTAAAGTATCTTGTTAGTATCCATTATACTCCTTTATCTTTAGCCCTTAAGTTGTATAATTCTTAGGAAGAAAGGAAGAATATGTTAGAACTTAAAAATATATCAAAAATTTACCACACCAAAGGCTTTTCGCAGAAGGCTCTTGACGGTGTGTCTATTTCTTTTAGAGAAAATGAATTTGTTTCGATTCTAGGCCAGTCGGGCGGCGGCAAGACTACACTTCTTAATGTAATTGGCGGGCTTATGCGCTATGACGAGGGCGACCTTATAATTGACGGCAGGTCTACAAGGCAATTTACCAACAAGGATTGGGATTTTTATAGGAATGTGAGAATTGGTTTTATTTTCCAATCCTATAATCTTATTTCCCACCAATCTGTCCTGGAAAACGTCAAATTGTCCTTGACTCTGGCTAATAAAAACTCATCCGATATGGAAGATAAGGCCATTAAGGCCCTAGAAAGAGTAGGTCTTAAAGACCACATCCACAAAAAGCCTGCCGAACTTTCTGGCGGTCAGATGCAGAGAGTTGCAATTGCAAGGGCTCTCGTTAATGACCCGCAAATCCTCCTTGCAGATGAGCCAACAGGTGCCCTTGATAGCAAGACTTCAATAGAGATAATGAATCTCCTTAAGGAAATTGCCAAGGACAAGCTTGTAATCATGGTAACCCACAATAGGGACCTCGCCGAAGAATATTCCACAAGGATTATAGGAATTAAGGACGGGAGAATTATTTCAGATACAGACCCCTATGAAATCACGGAAAGGTCAGATAATTTCAAGATTTCAAGGATTGCCCTCAAGCTAAAAACTGCCCTGGGACTTTCCTTTAACAATCTTCTTAATAAAAAGGCCAGGACCATCCTTACCGCCTTTGCAGGGTCAATCGGGATAATAGGCATTGCCCTTATTCTTTCCATATCAAATGGGGCCAGCGATTTTATTGAGGAAAACCAGAAAAATGCCCTCAAGTCCTACCCTATTG
>CAUPHU010000090.1:0-6931 GCA_963511095.1 uncultured Anaerococcus sp.
CATTTACTACTGTATAAACCCTATAAAACTCGTCATTATTAAATCTTTTTAAATAAAAAATCGATTCAATTGCTGGATTTGTTTTTGCATAATCTTTAATTTTTTGCGAAATATCACTTCTCATCGTAAGACCAACTTTCTATAAAGTTTTTAAGCATTTTTGCAGTAAATCCCCAAATTACAGGCTTAGTATCATAGAAAAATACCTCATTGTAGCCTGATTGAAACTTATATTCTCGACCATTAGGTATCTTATCAAAAGGAAAATCTTTTGGAAAGTCCAATTTATAAGGTGCCCTATAGGAAATTGGTGGGTTATTTATAAAGTAATCAATATCAACTGTAAATATTGACTCCACTTCTCTATTATACTTTATTTCTTCCAATTTTTTATTAATTCTACCATAAAAACTTTTTATATGCCTATAATTGGATGTAAGCATCATAGAAGAATATCCCAGATAAGTTATTTCCTCTCTCTTAAGATTTAATTCCTCCATAGTTTCCCTAATGGCAGCATCTTTGAAATCTTCACCGCATTCTACGCCTCCCCCAGGAAAGGAAACCTCGCCTGGCTGGCTAACAAGATTACTCCTTACTTCAAAAAGGATGTGATCTTTGCCATCAACTTCGATTATTGGAATGAATACTGCAAAAGATTTCAGCATATCTAAAAAATTATCGTCTACTTCTAAATATCTCATAAAAAACCTCTAATAAAATCATATATAATTAAGATGATAAAGTCAAGCATATATGGTATAATAAGAAAGCATTATACGAAGTAATTTTATAATTATAGAAAGGAATTATTATGTTTAAAGAATTTAAGGAATTTATTGCTCGTGGCAATGTAATGGATATGGCAATCGGTCTTATCATGGGTTCAGCTTTCACAGCTATAGTAACAAGCGTAGTAGATGACCTACTAATGCCAATCATCGCTGGTCTTACAGCAGGAGTTAACTACGAAGACTTAGTTGTAAGCGTCGCAGGAGCAGATCTTAAAATTGGTAATCTTATAAATGCAATCATTTCATTTATAATAATCGCCTTTGTTATGTTCTTGATAGTAAAATCTATGAACACTATGAACAAAAAGAAAAAAGAAGAACCAATAGTAGAAACAGAAAAAACTTGCCCATACTGCAAGTCTACAATAGCAATCGAAGCTACAAGATGTCCAAATTGTACATCTAAGCTTGAAAACTATTCAAACGAATTAGAATAAGAAATAGGGACTTCCTCAAATTTGAGGAGTCCCTTATTTTTATCTCTTCTTTTCTTTTACATAATCACATTCTGAACATCTGATTTCGTCTGTTTTTCTGTTTTTCTTATGGATTAAAAGATTACCACATTCCGGGCATTTTTCGCCTGTTGGTGGGTCCCAGAGAGCGTAGTCGCATTTTGGATAATTGTTGCAACCATAAAATCTCTTTCCACGCTTAGATACTTTTTCAATTATTTCTCCGTCATCACATTTTGGACACTTAACTCCAGTTGTTTTTACAATTGATTTTGTAAAATCACAGTCTGGAAAGCCTGTACAGCCGATAAATTTACCATTTCTGCCGTGTTTGATGGCAAGTGGCTTGCCGCATTTTGGGCATTTTTCATCAAGAATCTTATCCTTGACCTTATAGTCTGTTGTGTCTTTTTTGACCGCAGCCATGTCTTTAGAAAAATCTTTATAGAAGTTTTTTAGGACATCTTTCCAAAAAATTTCATCTTCTGCAATCCTATCAAGCTGGTTTTCCATTTCTGCTGTAAATTCGACGTTTATTACGTCGTCAAAATTTTCTTGCAAGAATTCATTTACAGTTTTGCCTAACTCTGTTGGATAGATGGATCTTCCGTCTAGTTCTACATAATTTCTAGACATAATTTGGTTAATAGTCGCAGAATAGGTTGAAGGTCTGCCTATGCCAAATTCTTCCAAGGTTTTTACAAGCGATGCTTCAGTGTACCTAGCTGGAGGATTGGTAAAGTGTTGGTCTTTGGTGATTTTTTCTGCACTTACCACGTCACCTTCCTTTAAATCTGGCAGGATATTTTCATTGTCAAGATTGCCTGACAATTTATTGAAACCATCAAAAAGAGTTATCTTGCCATTTGACCTAAAATATAGTCCACTATTTTCAAAGTTAATTTGGGTTGAAAGATATTCATAATCAGCCATCTGACTTGCAACTACCCTAGTCCATATTAATTTATAGAGCTTATATTGCTGGTCTGTGAGGTAAGTTTTGATAGAAATGGGATCTCTAAAAATAGATGTTGGTCTTATAGCTTCATGGGCGTCTTGGCTGCCTTTTTTCTTTCCAGAATAAGTATTGCCGCGGCCAGCGTATTTTTCGCCATATTTATCCTTTATATAGCGAAGAGATTCACCAACAATTTCCTTTGAAATCCTTGTAGCATCTGTTCTCATGTAAGAAATTAGACCTACTGTCCCTTCCTTGCCAATATCGATACCTTCGTAGAGTTGCTGAGCAATTTGCATGGTAAATCTGGTTGAAAAACCAAGTCTATTTGATGCATCTTGTTGCAATGTAGAGGTTGTATAAGGCGCATAAGGACGTCTCTTTCTCTTTGTTTTTGAAATTGAATCGACTTTGAAATTATCCTTATCAATCTTATCTAGGACTTTTTGTGCACCAGATTCATTTGAAATCTTCATTTTTTTAGATTTTGACCCGTAAAACTCAGATTCAAAGTCAATTTTTTCGTACTTGTGCTTAGCAGTGATAGTCCAGTATTCTTCTGGAACAAAATCATCAATTTCTTTTTGCCTATCCACAATTAGTTTTAAGGCAACTGATTGGACACGACCAGCAGAAAGTCCTGATTTTACTCTCTTCCACAAAATCGGACTTATTTCATAACCCACAATCCTATCCATTACCCTCCTTGCCTGTTGGGCATCTACAAGGTTTTTGTCAATCTTTCTAGGATTTTTGATGGCGTTCATGACATTTGTTTTTGTTATCTCATGAAATTCCACCCTATTATTTTCATTTGGATCAAGGTCTAAAAGATATTCGAGATGCCAAGAAATGGCTTCTCCTTCCCTATCCGGGTCCGTTGCCAAATATACCTTATCCGAATTTTTCGCTTCTTTTTTTAGCTCATTAATAGTTTTCGCCCTACCCCTAACCTTGATATATTCAGGCTCAAAGTTGTTTTCTATATCAACTCCAAACTTACTTTTTGGAAGGTCTCTTAAGTGGCCAACTGTTGCCTTTACCTTATAGTTTCTCCCAAGCATTTTTGAAATTGACCTAGCCTTGGTAGGAGACTCTACTATTACTAGATTTTTAGCCAAAATCTCACTCCTTTATTGTAAATTCGTTATTTCCTATATTTTCAATTATATTTTTAAGTTCTAAACTTGTTAGTAAAAAGTTTATCACATCTATACTTAAATCTAAGTTAAGTGCCAAAGAATCAGCACTCGCATTTGGATTATTCTCAATATATCTTACTACACTAGCTTCATCTTTATCAAGTAGACTATAGTCAATCTCTTTTTTAATCGGCTTTTTATCAAGCAGATAATCTAGCTCTTCTAAGATATCTTCAGCTGATAAAATTAACTTTGACCCGTCTTGGATTAGCTTGTTTGTGCCCTTTGAGTAAATCGAATTGATATTGCCTGGCACAGCAAAGACTTCCTTGCCCTGGTCTAAGGCACACCTGGTTGTAATCATTGTTCCTGACTTTTCCTTTGCTTCTATAACTACTGTTGCAAGAGAAATTCCTGATATTATCCTATTTCTTCTCGGAAAATTATAGGCAAGAGGACCTGTTCCTAGAGGAAATTCTGATAAAATAAGACCCTCTTCTGCCATTTTTTCGTATAGAAACCTGTTGGCCTTTGGATAAATCACATCGATTCCACAACCAATTACTCCGATTGTTCTCCCGCCAACATCTAGTGTTGATTTATGACACATGGCATCAATCCCATAAGCAAGGCCTGACACAGTTGTAAGACCTGCCGCAGATACAGAAGATGCGAGATTTTTGCAAGCCCATTTTCCATAGTCTGTGCACTTTCTGGCTCCCACAAAGGCTATTGACTTAGCATCTTTTTCTTTATCTAATTTTCCCTTATAATATAAAACTGCCGGCCTATCGTCAATGTGCCTTAGGTTTTCTGGATAATTTTCATCTAGGATTGTGATAAAATCGACACCTAGCCTTTCGACTTTTTCCCTATAAATTTTGTAGGCCTCAAGATTTTTGGGATCGAAAATCTTTTGGTAAAACTTATCCGTTAGAAAGTCATAGTAAGCCCTGTCTTTTGCAAAAAAATCTTCAAATAGGGTCTTCTCATAGATTTCAAGAATTGTTCTATTGTTAATGTATAAATAATTTAAGTATAAAAAAATTTCTCTCTTGTCCATATCAAAAAGCATTTTCTATGTAATTAATCTTCCTGGTATCCATGTAGACTTCGCTAATATCAAAAGATATCAAAAAGTCAGTCAACCCCTTCTCCATCAAATAGGCCTGACTTGCCTTTCTAATTCTTTGCTGCTTATAAAAATCTACCGCTTCAGCCGCATAGGCAAAGGCGTCTGACTTACGAGTCTTGACCTCCACAAAAGAAATTACTTCGCCCTTTCTTGCGATTATATCAACTTCTCCAAAAGTTTTGCTATAGTTTCTTTCAAGGATTTTGTAGCCTTTCTTTATAAGGAATTCTGCCGTTAAATCTTCCCCAAAATCCCCTAATTTTCTTTTTTCTGTCATATGAATGATAGCTGCCTTTCGTGAAATTTTCTTAGGAAAGTCTGCCTATGGATAGGTGTTTCCCCGTATTTTTCAAGACCAGCGTAATGGGCCTTGGTTCCATAGCCAAAATTCGTCTCAAAACCATAGCCAGGATAGATTTTTGAAAAATTAATCATAATGTCGTCTCTCCTAACTTTTGCCAAAATCGATGCGCAAGAAATTGCATATTCATTTAGATCTCCCTTTACAATATTTAGTTGGGGAAGGTCTGTGTCAATTCTTTCCGCATCTATGAGAACAATATCAGGACTAATTTCAAGACCATCCAGGGCATCTTTCATAGCGGCAAGGGTTGCCTGTCTGATATTTAACTTGTCAATCTTTGCTGGATTGGCATAGCCGTAGGAAACTGCAAGTGCATCTGCTAGAATTTTATCTTTTAGTTTTAGCATCTTCTTTCGATTTAGCTTTTTAGAATCAGTAACTCCCTCTATGTGAGAATCCTTCTTCATAATAACCGCACAGGTCACAACAGGACCTGCCAAAGGTCCCCTGCCAACCTCATCTATGCCTGCAATGCGTTGATATTTTTCATAAATTTCTTTTTTTATTTGGTCATTATATTCTGAATATTTCATATTTTTTCAAGGGTAATTCTTCCAAGCTTGCCTGTCCTAAAGTCATTTAAGATAATAGTCGCAGTTCTTGTGTAATCAAAGTCTCCACCAGCAATTATTGCCCCACGTTTTTTGGCGATTGCTTCATAGATTTCAATCGCCTCCATAGATGGATCTACTCCGTATCTTTCTTTGAGATTTTCTGGATATTCTTTTGCAATTTCCTTCAAGAAATAAAGGGTCAAATCTTCTATATTTAGGATTTCATCCTTAATAGCATTTGTATATGAAAGGTGAAGGCCAGTCCTATCATCAAATTTTGGCCACAAAACTCCCGGAGTGTCTAAAAGTTGCAGATTAGAATTTGTCTTAATCCACTGTTTAGTTTGGGTAACCCCAGGACGGTTGCCAACTCTGGCTCCCTTTCTCTGGGCAACGTTATTTATAAAGGTAGACTTGCCAGAATTTGGCACGCCCACTATCATCATCCTAATTAATGGATTATCAATGTCCTTTTCCTCGTGTTTCTTAAATTTATCCGCAAGAATTTCCCTTGCTATATCATAAATTTTATTTACATTTATTCTTTCTTTAGAATTCATAGGGAGAGCTATTATCCCGTCATTCTTAAATTTATTAATCCACTTTTGGTTTTCCTTTGGATCTGAAAGGTCTACCTTATTCATGATAATAAGCCTTGGTTTATCCCCCAAAATATCATCAAGCATAGGATTTCTAGAAGACTCCGGAATCCTAGCATCTATAATCTCTAAAACTATATCAACCAGCTTTAAATTTTTCTCAATCTCTTCCTTGGTCTTTTTCATATGACCAGGATACCAATTTATATTAAGTGCCATATCTAACCTCTTTTCTATATTATTATATCAGAGTTAATATAAATTAAAAAGTTTATATTAAAATACCACAGTTTTAGGAATTTTCCCTTAACTGTGGTAGGATTTTACTTTCTATTTACCGAAACTTCCTCGGTTTTCTTATCTTTTATCTCGATAATTTTATGGTAATATTTGCTGTAATCAATGTCTCTCCTGTGGGATATTGAAATTATTGTCTTATCAAGCCTTGCAAAAATTTCTTCGATGTCACTTGCCATAGCAAGATCTAGGGCAGATGTGGCTTCATCTATAAGGATAATCGGATTGTCCTTGTAAAGGGCTCTTGCGATTTCAATCCTTTGCCTTTCTCCACCAGATAGGTTTGAGCCGGCATCTTTGATTACAGTCTTATAACCATCTTCCAAATCATCTATCAAAGGAGAAAGTCCAGATTTTTTGATAGCTTGGTCAAGTTTTTTATAATCAATATCTTCTTTATTTTCAAAAAGAACTATATTTGCTAAAATAGAATCCCTAAAGATCATTGGTTTTTGAGCCACAATAGAGATTTTGTCGTAAATTTCTTCCCTATTTAAATCTTTAATATTTTCATTTCCTATAAAAATATTCCCATCATCTGGCCTTAGTTCCTTACTTATAAGCTTAAAAATCGTAGACTTACCCTACAATGTCAAGCAATTGTTACATAAAATTAGACGATATTTCTATCGC
>CAUPHU010000091.1:0-6855 GCA_963511095.1 uncultured Anaerococcus sp.
GAGTTCAGCAAATAATTACAGCTGCTGAAAAATATAATAGAAAAGTAGCCCTTTCTGGTAGATCAATGCTTAATAACGTCCGAATTGCAAGCGAATTAGGATATTTAAAGATTAAGAAAAATACCCTAATAGATATGAAAGCTATTAAAAAATATGCGGATGATGAATTAGTAATCCTATCTACCGGTACACAAGGTGAGCCTTTAAGTGCTCTTACAAGAATGGCAAATAGAGAACATAGACAGATTAGCCTTAATGAAACAGATATGGTAATTTTATCTTCATCTGCTATTCCAGGCAATGAAATGGCGATAAATACAACTATAAACAACCTTACAAAGATTGGTTGTAAGATTATTTATTCTTCTTTAGCAAAAGTTCATGCTTCAGGCCACGCTTGCCAAGAAGAAATAAAACTTATGTATCAATTAACAACTCCAAAATACCTAATCCCAGCTCACGGCGAAATTAGACAACTACAAAAACATGCAGATATTGCCCAAGATATGGGACAAGCAAAGGAAGATATATTTTTATTGGAAAATGGTGATGTAGTTGAGTTTACAAAGAAATCTGCCGGAATAAGAGGAAAAGTCCAAGCAGGTAATGTCTTAGTAGATGGTTCAGGAATAGGCGATGTGGGTAACATTGTTCTTAAAGATAGAAAACACTTATCAGAAGATGGTCTTATGGTTGTATCTATTACCTTTGATAGACATACCCAAGAGCTACTAGCTGGTCCTGAAATTGTATCACGTGGTTTTGTATATGTAAAAGAAAACCAAGATATAATAGAAAATGCAAAAGATGTTGTATTAAGGTCTATAAACAAATGTAAAAAAGAAGATATAAAAGCCTTAAGTCAAATCAAATATCAAATCAGAGAAGATTTAAAATCATATATATACAATGAACTTGGAAGAGATCCAATGATCTTACCAGTTATATCAGAGATAGAAGATGGCAAATATTAATTATGACCATACATCCCAATTTATAGAAGATTTGCTTAATGATACTGACTTTGTTGATATAAGAAAATATGCTAAAGAAAACAATGTTCCAATAATGAATAGTCAAACAAAGGAACTTATTGTTAGTATTTTGCAGATAAAAAAACCAAAAACTATTTTAGAAATAGGAACGGCTATAGGTTATTCATCACTTTGTTTTAGTAAGTACACTAATGCTGAGATTACTACTATAGAACTTGATAAAAAAACAGCCAGTATCGCAAAAAATAATTTTAAAAAATATAATGTAAATGTCAATTTAATCAATGACGATGCAATGAAAGCCTTGAGAAATATAAATCAAGGCTTTGATTTTGTATTTATTGATGCAAATAAATCTAGATATTTAGATTATTTTAAAATGACAAGTAAACTCCTTAATGAGGGTGGAATTATTATTGCTGATAATGTCCTATTTAGGGGTGAAGTCTCTAATGATGATATTATGGAAAAAAGAAAGAATACTTTAGTAAAAAGACTTAGGAATTTCCTAGCCTATATAACAGATCTTGAAGATTTTACTACATCTGTTATACCTATTGGTGATGGGCTAACCCTAAGTATTAGGAGAGATAATGGAAAATAAAAAAGTAGAACTATTAGCGCCCGCAGGGGATTTTGAAAAACTTAAAACAGCTATAAAATTTGGAGCAGATGCAGTATATCTTGCAGGAGATAATTTCGGCCTAAGGGCAAATGCTAAAAACTTTAACAACGAAGAATTAAAGAAAGCCGTAGAATATGCTCATAGCAAAAATGTAAGAGTTCATGTCACAATGAATATAATGCCTCATGACGGAGATATGTCAGGCATTGTAGAATATTTAGAAAACCTAAATACAATAGGGATTGATGCTCTAATTATATCTGATCCTGGTATATTCGCACTTGCTAAAAAACACACAGATATAGACCTACACATATCAACCCAAGCTTCTGTCACAAACTCAGCTACAGTAAATTTCTGGTATGAAATGGGAGCTAAGAGAGTAATTCTAGCAAGAGAGCTATCATTAGAAGAGATAAAAGAGATAAGAAAAAATACTCCAACTGATATGGAAATAGAATGCTTTATTCACGGAGCCATGTGTATTTCTTATTCTGGAAGATGCCTCTTATCATCTTATATGACAGGCAGAGATGCAAATAGGGGAGATTGTGCTCAACCTTGCAGGTGGAAATATTCTCTTCAAGAAGAAACCCGTCCAGGCGAATACTATCCAATAGAGGAAGATGGTAATGGTGGTACCTTTATCATGAATTCAAAAGACCTATGTCTGATTGATGAAATTGATAAATTAATTGAAGCTGGAATTGATAGCTTTAAAATCGAAGGCAGGATGAAAACACCATTTTATGTAGCAACGGTAATTAGATCATATAGGCAAGTAATAGATAGCTATTACGAAGGAAAATTTAGTAAAGAAATCAGTAAAAAATACTTCGATGAGATCAATAAAGCAAGTCATAGACATTTTACAAAAGGTTTCTTCTATAATAAGCCAAATGAAAATGATCAAATCTATACAAGTTCATCGTATATAAGAAATTATGACTTTATAGGAATTGTAAAAGATTTTGATCTAGACTCAAAAGTTGCGACAATAGAACAAAGAAATAGATTTTTCATAAATGATGAAATAGAAATTTTTGGAAATAGTAAAGACTTTTACACCCTGACAATAGATCATATGGAAGATGAAAAAGGAAACGAAGTAGAAGTTGCAAACAAACCAAAACAAATCCTAAAGATTAAAATTGACTTGCCTTTAGAAAAAGGTGACATATTAAGAAAGAAAATAGAGGACTAAAAAAGCTAGCCAAAGGGCTAGCTTTTTGAATATATTGATTAATCTTCTGATGGATTTTCAGAGAAATCTGCTCTTGTTCTTCTTGCTTCAGCACCAACGTTGGAGTTTTCATCAGCTTCATCAGAGATTGATCTAAGGTTTTCTTGGTCTGGACTTAATTTTTTATCTAAAGATTCTCCACCAGTTTCCTTATTTTCTTCTCTAACTTTTTTATCAAGTTCTTCATTACCTCTGTATTGGTTTTCATTTGAAATTTTTTGATTTGACATAATATCTCCTTTTCATTTACTGAATTATGTATTTCTTACATATCTATAATACTATAAAATACAAAATAATACAATCCTTTTCTTAGTTTGATTCTTCTATAAGTCTAATAATCTCTAGGATAACTTGGCTTGATTTCTCCATGTGTTCGATTGGAATTAACTCATAAATTCCATGGAAATTCATTCCACCTGTGAAAATATTTGGACAAGGCAGACCCATAAAAGAAAGTTTCGAACCATCAGTGCCGCCCCTAATAGGAGAGATGAGTGGTTTAATATCAAGATTTTCCATAGCTTTTTTAGCGTATTCAACTATCTCTAGGTGATCTTTTATTATATCGCCCATGTTATAATAGCTATCGGATAATTTAATTTCTATTATATCCCCATATTTTTTATTTATAAAATCAGCGTTATCCTTAATTTCTTCTTTCATTTTCTCGAAAGTTTCTCTATCGTGGTCACGTATGATGTATTCCATCTTTGTTGTTTCTATATCACCATTAATACTTAATAGGTGGTAAAAGCCCTCATAGCCTTCTGTATGCTCAGGACGTCTCACAGAACCCAATAGTCTATCAAATTCATTTGCGACTGTTATAGAGTTAATCATTGTGTTTTTGGCCGAACCTGGATGGATGGACTTGCCATGTATAATTACCTTTGCATCCGCTGCGTTAAACGATTCATATTCTAATTCTCCGAGAATTCCACCATCTATAGTATAGGCAAAATCTGCACCAAAGTTGTTTACATCAAATGTATCACATCCTGTTCCAATCTCTTCATCTGGAGTAAAGGCTATCTTTATTTCTCCGTGTTTAAAATCAGGGTTATTTACAATATATTCTACGGCGTTCATGATTGCAGCTATACCTGCTTTGTCATCAGCACCTAAAAGTGACTCTCCTCTTGTAGTTATGAGTGTAGTTCCTTTAAGTTTTTCAAGATAAGGAAATTCTTCTACCCTTATAGATTTTTCATCATTAAGCTTTATATCTCCACCTTCATATTTTATTATCTGTGGATTATCAATTTTCCCATACATCTCTGGTGATGTGTCCATGTGTGAAATAAATCCGATTTTTGGTAAATCTTTTTCAGAATTAGCTGGAATTGATGAAAAAACAAAGCCTTCATCATTGATAGTCGCCTTAAGGCCAAGGTCTTCTAATTCTTTTTTAAGTTCCTTTGCTAAGACAAGTTGGCCTTCTGTAGAAGGTTTTTGATGTTCACCTTTTTCAGGATCACTTTTTGTATCAATTGAAATATAATTTAAAAAACGTTTTGTTAAATTTTCCATAATTACTCCTTTCCTATATTATACTTGCAATTGTAAAATAGCCTAAAATTGGTATATTAATTTGTAGAAGGTGAGTGAAAATGACATATAACATATTAAAAATTAAAACAAATGAAAGAACACCTGCTTATGCCACAGAACATGCTGCAGGTATTGATTTATATTGCAAAACTGATAAAAACATAATAATTAAACCAAAAGAAACTGTTAAAATACATACAGGATTGCATGTAGAAATTCCAGAAGGATATTTTGGAGCGGTATATCCAAGATCATCTACTGGTGTAAAAAAACATCTTATGCTTGCAAACACAGTTGGGATTATTGATTCTGACTATAGGGGAGAACTTATGGTATTTTTCTATAATTACGGCGAAGAAGACCAAATTATAGAAGATGGAGATAGGCTTGCTCAATTAGTTATCCAACCTTACCTAAGATGTGAATTAAAATAGGTCGACAATCTTGCTGAGAGCAAAAGAGGCGATGGCGGTTTTGGTTCTACTGGTAAATAATTATTATGAATAAATTTGTTAGAAAAAATAAGTACAATTTAGTATTATTAGTTTTTATTTTAATAATTTTATCTGTTGTGGGTATTATTATAAAATCAAAATTAGATGATATTAATATGGCCAAATATGAAAATAACATTGTAATTTTGAAAGGCAATGGAGATGAAATTAAATCATATTCTATAAAAGAATTAAAGAAAAAAGGAAGCACTAGAAAAGATGTCTACGTAAATAACGGCTTAGAAAAAGTTAAGGTGGAAGGTGTTTCTTTGGAAAAACTTATAGGTAACCTTGATTACAATTTAAGAGAAAGACCTCTGGTATCAATAGAAGATACAGAAGGAAATTCAACAAGGTTTCCTATGTCTATTGCCTTAGAGGTTGATAGGGTCTATTTAGTTTATAAAATTGACGGCAATCCAGTGGCAGACTATAATCCATCATACGGCACACTTGTTCTTATAGATACAACAAGCAAGAGTGCTAATAGCTGGATTACAAATGTAAAGACACTTAATATTCAATAGATAGACTGTTGCAGGGCTGTAACAGTTTATTTTATTAGGAAAGACTAGAAATAGGTATAATATGACAAGCAAATTCAAATACGAAAAATTAACCCCAATGCTAAGGCATTATGTTGATATAAAAAATGATTTTAAGGATGCTCTTTTATTATATAGGGTGGGTGACTTTTATGAAACTTTTTTTGATGATGCGATAATTACTGCAAAAGTTTTATCCCTTACACTCACTGGTAAAGAATGCGGTCATGAAGACAGGGCTCCTATGTGTGGAGTGCCTCACCATGTGATAGATACTTATGTTAATAGACTTGTAAAAAAGGGCTATAAAGTTGCACTTTGCGATCAAATAGAAGATCCAAAAGAAGCTAAGGGCCTTGTCAAAAGAGCTATTACAAGAGTTATTACTCCCGGTACCCTTACAGATATTGAATCATTAGAAAATAAAGAAAATAACTATCTCTTATCAATTTTCGAAAACGAATACGGTCTTGCTATGGCTTATTGCGATATCTCTACTGGAAAGTTAGTTGGTCTTGAAATAAAGACTTTAAGTCAAAATATAGGAAAAAAAGCCATAGACCAAATAGAAAAAATAAATCCCTCAGAGATTGTCTTAAATAGTAATTTTTCAAACCAAGATATAAAGAAATACTTAAACTTGAACAATCAAATATTTGTAAATTATATAAATTTTACAGAAGATTTTGACAATAGACTTAAGAATATCTACAAATATCTAGGCAAGGAAAACCTTGAAAAAATTAAAGATAAAAGGCTTATAATAATAGCTTTATTAAATCTTCTTGACTACATTTACAAGTACTATGAAGAAAGACTTGACCATATTAATAATATTGAAATACTTAAAATCAATGAATTTATGGAAATAGAGGCCAATACTAGAAAAAACTTAGAACTAACTCGCAACCTAAATTCAAACACAAAAGAAAATTCACTTATAAATATATTAGACCAGGCTGATACAGTAATGGGGTCTAGAATGATTCACGAGTGGCTTGAAAGGCCTCTAATTGATAAGGAAAAAATCAATAGAAGACTTGACTTGGTTGACGGCTTCTACAAAGACAATATCCTATCCAGAAATGTCTCAAATCTTCTGGATAATGTCTATGACCTAGAAAGAATTTTAGCGAAAATTTCTTATAGAAGAGCTAATGCTAGAGATTTAATATCTCTTAAAAATTCATTACGTGATATACCAAAACTAAAAACAACACTACTAGAGTCATCAAATAAATTAATTAAGAATTTAGGAGAAAATCTTCCTGATATTGAAGATATTTATAAATTAATTGAAGATGCAATTGTAGACGACCCGCCTATTAATATTACAGAAGGTGGGTTAATCAAAAATTCTTATGATAATAGCCTGGATGAGCGCAAAAAAGCTTCTGAC
>CAUPHU010000092.1:0-6801 GCA_963511095.1 uncultured Anaerococcus sp.
TGCTGACTCTTGCTGGACTTATACAATCGGTAAGATGAGCGAGGAAGATCAAAAACTAGTTGATGTAAACTTAGAAGCGCTAAATAGGGCGGTGAAAGTTGCTGTACCTGGTAATAGGATTGGAGATATAGGTGCAGCCATCCAAGAATATGTAGAAGGCGAAAATGGTTTTTCTGTTATAAGAGATTTTATCGGCCACGGAATTGGTAAAGATATGCACGAAGACCCACAAGTACCACATTACGGTAAAGCAGGCAGAGGACCTAGGATAGAAGCTGGCATGGTCTTTACTATCGAGCCTATGATTGCCCTTGGCGATTGGCATATGAAGCTTGATGACAATGGTTGGACCGCAAGGACTGTCGATGGGTCAAAGGTAAGTCAATTTGAACACCAACTTATTATCCACGAAGATGGTCCAGAAATCATAACAGACCAATCTAAATATAAGCTTACAGAAGAAGATTTAGAATTCATAAAAAAGTACAAAGAAAATAATAATTTATAAATTGTTTGATATTTAATTTAGCTGTAGTATTATTAATATAGATATGGATTGTTAGGAAATTCCGCAAAACCTATCCCAAAATTTATGGGATAGGTTTTTTTATTTTTAAGGTGGTGATATTAATTTTAGTTAAGAAAATACTCAATAATAACTCTGTCATATCTGAAGATTCAAATTGTTCGGAAGTTATTGTTATGGGAAAAGGGATAGGATTTAGCAAAAAAATTGGAGATTTGATAGATGAGAGTAAGGTACAAAAGATTTTTGTATTAGAAGATGATAAGAAAAATAATCAGCTTATAAATCTATTAGAGGATATTCCTGAAGAATATTTCGAATTATCTCAAATGATAATTCAAAGAGCTAGTCAAAAACTAGGCAAAGATTTATCTGATAGTATTTATCTATCGCTTACAGATCACTTGTATATGGCTATTGCTAGGAGTAGGGATGGCCTACACTTAAAAAACAAACTTTTATTCGAAATAGAAAATTTTTATCCAGAAGAATTTAGTCTGGGCCTTGAAGCTTTAAATATTATTGAATCACTATTTTCTGTAAAAATGTCAGAAGATGAGGCAGGGTTTATTGCTATGCATATAGTTGTATCTGAAAACGGCGATGATATTGAAGATTTTTATAAATCGACAAAGCTAGTTCAGAGTATTCTAAATATAGTGAAGTTTTTCTTCAAAATTAATTTCAATGTAGAAAGTTTTTATTATCAAAGATTTCTAAGGCACTTAAGATTTTTTAGCCTAAGGATTCTATCGGGTAAGGATCAGAAAAAATTATCTTTGAAAAATGACTTGCTACCTTTGATTAAGGACAGGTACGTAGAAGCTTATCAGTGCACACTTAAAATAAAAGAATTTGTAGATAGTTCTTTTAATTATGTTTTAGATGATGAGGAGATTTTGTACCTAACGATTCACATATCACAAGTAATTAGCGACATAGAGGAGGAAAAAGGGAAAAAATAAATTTCTAGTAAGGTAGTTACATTAGGTTGGCTAAACTTTTAATTATAAAAAAATTGGAGGTAAAAGATGAAATACGAAAAATTAGCAAAAGATATTATAAAATATGTTGGCGGTAAGGACAATATAAAGTCACTAGTCCATTGCTCGACACGACTTAGATTTGAACTTGTAGATGAAACAAAAGCAAATGATGAAAAAATAAAGGCTTTAAATGGAGTCTTGACCCTAGTTAAAAAATCAGGTCAATATCAATTAGTTATAGGAAACGATGTTGACAAGGTCTACCAAGAAATAGCAAAAGACTTAAATATTAAAAAGTCGAATGATACAAGCAAAAAAGATGAAAGAAAAGTTTTAGATAGGGTATTAAGTGCAATTACAGGATCAATCGCACCAGTAATTCCACTATTAGCTGGTGTTGGTATTGGAAAAGTACTTCTTCTTGTCCTAAGCTTAAGTGGAATTTTGGCAGAAGATTCCCAGACCTATATCATGCTCAAATTTATTTTTGACACTGGTTTTTACTTTATGCCAGCCTTTATTGGATTTTCTGCTGCAAAGATATTCAATACTAATCAATACCTAGGAGCTTTTCTTGGACTTTGTTTAGTAAATCCTGTTTGGATGGATATTGTAAAAGAAGGTGAAGTATTTAAGTTTATAGGCATAAGTGTTCCCTTAGTGAAATATACTTCAAGCTTGGTTCCAGCCCTTATGGGTGTATGGGTCATGTCATATGTTGAAAAATATGTCAAGAAGATTGTGCCAGACATGATTAAGGTTTTTGCAGAACCATTACTAATTGCCTTGATTATGATGCCACTAACATTTATCCTTATAGCACCAATTGGTAATTATATTTCTGCCTTTGTAGCAAAGGGATCAATGTTCTTATATGACAAGGTAGGAATGTTTGCTATTGCAATCCTTGCAGCTGTTTATCCATGGCTTGTGTCAGTGGGCGTCCATAAGGCTTTAAGTCCTATTTCTATTGCACTTGTGGCAGAACAAGGATTTGACCCAGTGATTAGGGTTGTTGCTCTTTGTTCAAATATGAGTCAGGCGGCAGCAGCTCTTGCAGTATCAGTAAAAACAAAAAATAGAAACCTTAAGTCACTAGCATTTTCTTCATCCGTGACAGCCTTCCTTGGAGGAATTACGGAACCTGCAATGTACGGTGTTAACTTAAAACTTAAAACACCAATGTATGCTGCAATGATAGGAGCTTTCGTAGCAGGAATCTTTGCAGGAATAGTTAAGCTTAAGGCATTTATTTATGTGACACCGGGAATATTATCCCTAGCAATGTGGGTATCGAAAGAAGAAAACTTCTTCTTTATGGCAATAATTACCATGGTGATTGCGTCAGTTGTTACCTTTATTGCAACCCTAATAATAGGTTTCGATGATTCAGAATTTATAGACGAAGAAGACGAAAATTTAGTTGAAATAAAAGATGAAAATCAAGATATATCTCTAAAAGATGGCCTACTTTATGCGCCAGTTGAAGGCAAGGTCAAAAAGCTAGAAGAAGTTGATGATGATACTTTTGCAAGTAAGGTTATGGGAAATGGTGTGGCTATAAAACCAAGCATGGGAATCTTAAGAAGTCCAGAAGATGCTGAAGTTACAGCAGTTTTCGATTCTGGCCATGCTATTTGCTTGAAATGTGTAAATGGTATGGAAGTTCTAATCCATATTGGTATTGATACTGTAAACTTAAAAGGACAAGGATTTAAGGTACTAGTAGAAGTTGGATCAAAAGTTAAAAAAGGCGACAAGCTGATAGAATTTAACCTAGATACTATAAATAATTCTGGTTATGATGACGATGTAATAATCGTTGTTACAAATTCTGATGATTATAAAGAATTTGAAATAAGTGATAGTAGAGAAGTTAAATTTGAGGATGTAGTCTTAGGAGTAAAAAAATGAAATATGCAGACTTACACATGCACACAAACCACTCTGACGGGGTTTGTGATATAGAAGATGTAATAATAGATGCCAAAAACCATGGCCTAAAAGTAATTGCCATAACTGACCATGATACAGTTAACCATTATGATGAGATCTATAAATACGGCAAAAAACATGGTATGAAAATCATTAAAGGCGTAGAGATGAGCTGCTATGATTTTGATGTATATAAGAAGGTACACGTGGTAGGACTTTGGCTAAACGAAGAGACTCCTAATATAGAGAAACTTTGTAACCACACTTTACATTGTAGAAATGAGTACCACAAAGAACTTATAGAAAATCTTAGAGACCAAGGTTATGATATAAGTTATGAGGGCGCTAAGAAATTTTCACCATATTCTATAGTATTTAAGATGAATATATTCCAAGCTTTAAAGGAAAAATATCCAGAAGAGATGACTCCTCAAAGATATAAGGAACTTTTTGCATCAAAAACAAGCAAGGAAACAGATATGAAAATGGGCTATATAGATGTTAAGGAAGGGATAGAAGCTATCTTAAAAGATGGTGGTATACCAATAATCGCCCATCCTTGTCAATACCATAATTATTCTGAAATTGAAAAATATGTATCCTACGGTCTTAAGGGAATAGAGATAAATCATTCAAAAATGAAAGAAAAAGATTATCCTCTAACTCAAGAATTTGCCAAAAAATTTGACCTATTTAAGAGTGGGGGAAGTGATTATCACAATCCAGAACTTATCACATTTGGAGAATTTGGACTAACAAAAGAAGAATTTGATGAATTAGAAAAAAACGCTCTTTCCTTTAAGGAAAATTCAAAATAAGATAAAGTAAAAAATGCATGGATAATACCATGCATTTTTTAGTTGATTCCTTCTAGTGATATTTGGTTTTTAGTTTTTTCTCTCTCACTCATTTTTTCGTTATAGCAAGATCTGCACAAAGGCTCGTAGACATCTTCTGATCCGATTTGGATTCTTGCGTCATCTGAAGATTTTCTGTAGGATGCCCAGGCGTCTTCACCGCATGATGCGCAAATTGCGTGGTGCTTAATTAATTCATCTGCTAGGGGCATGATTTCTTTGATTATTTCAAATGGTCTTGTTTTATAGTCCATATCTAGACCTGAAACAACTATTGTGATATTTTTCGCCATAAGTTTATTAAATATATCTACAACTTCAGTTGGGTCATTTGGGAAAAACTGGAGTTCATCAATACCTATAGCATCTATTTCGTTGTTTTTGACATAGTCTATAATTTCGTTTAGATTTTCGATTTTGATTGCGTCTAAAGATAGGTTGTCGTGGGATACAATTTTTTTATCGCTATCTCTGTTGTCAACGGAAGGCTTAAAGGCAACGGTTTTATAATTTGCAATAGTCATCCTATAAAGCTCTCTCCAAAGGGAGGTGGTTTTGCCAGAAAACATTGAGCCTGTATGAACTATGAGTTTGCCTTGTTTTTTTATCATTTTCTTATACATTAAACTTAAATTCAACTACATCTCCATCTTGCATGATGTAGTCTTTTCCTTCCATACGAAGTTTGCCGGCTTCCTTAGCCTTAGCTTCGCTACCTGCAGCTACTAGGTCGTCATAAGAAACAATGTCTGCCATGATAAAACCACGAGCAATATCTGAGTGGATTTTGCCGGCTGCATCTTGGGCACGGGTACCTTTTGTGATTGTCCAAGCACGGGTCTCAACTTCGCCTGTTGTAAGGTAGGAGATAAGGTTTAGGGTTTTATAAGAATCTTTTATAACCCTGTCTGTACCAGATTCTGTAAGGCCAATCATTTCAAGGAATTCAGCTCTCTCTTGTTCTGTTTCAAGCTCAGAAATTTCTTGTTCGATCTTTGCAGATACAACAGAAACTTCTGCGTTTTCTCCTTTGGCAAATTCTCTTACTTTTTGAACGTATTCGTTATTAGCTCCATCATCAGCTGCATCTTCTTCATTTACATTGCAGACATAGATAATTGGCTTTGTGGATAGGAGTTGGTAAGACCTAAGAAGTTTTTTCTCTTCGTTGTTTAGATCAAGGATACGAGCGGATTTACCCTCTTCAAGAACTGCAACAATCTTTTCTAAAACTTCAACTTCACCACGGGCACTCTTATCAGCCTTGGCTACTTTTCTTTTCTTTTCAAGAACCTTATCTACAAGCTCAAGGTCAGATAAAATAAGCTCTAAGTTGATTGTTTCAATATCTCTAAGTGGATCAACAGAACCGTCTACGTGGGTTACATTTGGATCATCAAAACATCTTAAAACTTCTACAATAGCATCAGTTTCTCTGATGTTTGATAAGAACTTATTTCCAAGTCCCTCGCCCTTGCTAGCTCCTTTTACAAGACCGGCTATATCATAAAATTCAACAACAGCTGGTACAATTTTTTTTGTATTACTCATTTTTGCAAGTACATTTAGTCTTTCATCAGGCACGTTTACAAGTCCCACATTTGGGTCAATTGTCGCAAATGGATAGTTTGCAACTAAGGCGCCTGCTTTGGTTATGGCATTGAATAATGTTGATTTGCCAACATTTGGTAGGCCTACAATTCCTAGTTTCATCTTTTTCACTCTCTCTTTTTAATATTTTAATAACGCTTATATTATAATGGATTTAAAGAAAAAATCAATCACAACTAAGCTTATAAAAGACCATAAGTCTGGTATAATTATATATAGATATTATCACAAATAAAGATAAAATATTATAAAAGGCAATTTGACAATATTTCTTGCCTAGATTAATAAATAGGAGTTAGGGATGAATATAGATAGTAGATTAGAAAAATTAAGATCTTTAATGAAAGAAAGAAAAATTGATGCCTATATAGTGGCAACATCAGATCCTCACCAATCAGAATATCTAGCTGATTATTATAAAACTAGGGAATATATATCAGATTTTACAGGTTCTGCTGGTACTGCTGTTATTACCTTAAAAGAAGCTAAACTTTGGACTGACTCAAGATATTTCTTACAGGCGGCAAAAGAGCTTTCAAACTCTGAATTTGAACTTATGAAAATGGGAGTTGAAGGATATCCTACAGTTGTTGAATATCTTGATGAAAATATCGCTGAGTTTGGAAAAATTGGGTTTGACGGCAAATGCTATTCAGTTTCAGGCTACAAAGATTTGTCAGAAAATATGGGCTCAAGAGTTTTGGTATCAGACCTTGATTATATTTCACAAATTTGGACCGATAGACCAGGGCTTCCAAAAGATAAGGTTTGTATTCATTATGATAATTATTGTGGACAAAGTATTACTGAAAAAATAAGTGTTTTAAGAGAAAAGATGGAGGAAAATCAATGTGATTATACATATATATGTGCAACATATGAAATT
>CAUPHU010000093.1:0-6682 GCA_963511095.1 uncultured Anaerococcus sp.
GTCTTAGACAGGCCTCTAAAGCCTTCAATGAAGCTATATACGAATTTTCTGATATGCCAAGGCTTAGGATGATAATAAGTGGTCTTGATGATTATATAGAGGTTTTGAGGAAGTTTTCTTTTGAAACAAAAAATCCAGAAAGCAAAAATTCTAGGAGAAAAATATCTGTTGAAGAGCACAGCAAAATGTTAGATCTTATGGAAAATAAGGATTTTAATGAGCTTGAAATTTGTATAAGAGAACACCTTTTAGATTCAAAAAACTATATAATTAGCCAATCTAATTTTTATAAAGAACAGATATTTGATGGGAGAAGTGAGTCAAATGACAGCTTATAAGTATTTTACAAGTGAAAATGGTCCAAGCCTAGAAGAAGTCTTAGCTAATAGGGAAGAAAGAATAAAAAAAATTAGGTTTTTAGAGGAAAAATATCCAGACTTAGCAGTCTTGTGTTTCAAATTAAATATTCCTGGCAAAGAGAAAACCAATGAAAGTATCCTTAAGATATTCGAAATAGGAATAGAAGATATTAAGTCAATTTTGGATGTAAATGACATTGTTTTTGAAAAGAAAGAAGATTTAAAAACAGGACCGGAATTTTATTTACTAGCATCCATCAACCATTTAGAACTTAAGAAAAAAATGACTTATTTAGAGGAAAATTCTTATTTTGGTAGGCTCTATGACATAGATATCCTGTATAAGGGTCAAAATATTGATAGAAATATGATAAATGAAGGGCCTAGGAAGTGTTTTTTGTGCGATAATGATGCCAAGGTCTGCGCCAGATCTAGAAGGCATAGTGTGGATGAGATGATAAGATGGATAGAAAAATTGATAGATGAATATGAAAGGATTAAATGAAAGATAGAAAGATACAAATAATAGATTCAACCCTAAGGGATGGCAACCATACAGTAGCCAACCAGTTTAATTTAGAAGATATAAAAACTCTAGTTAAAAAGCTAAATAAGCTAGGCGCTGACTATATCGAGGTAGGCTATGGTTTTGGTATGGGAAGCTTTAATAAAGAGGGTTTTGCAACAGATTCTCAAATACTAGAAACAGCTATAAAAGAATCAGATAAGAGTAAAATAGCTATCTTAGTTTTCCCTGATAAGGCTGATATAGAAGTATATAAGAAATTATTAGTTGAAGGACTTGGTCTTGTAAGGCTTGCAGTCCAGGCTTCTAATGTGGCCCCAGCTGAAGAATACATAAGACTCGCCAAGGAAAAAAATATTAAGGTAGGCGGTTTTATGATGATGGCAAGCAGACTTAGCCCTCTAGAAATTGCAAATGAGGCAATTAAGCTTAAGGAATATGGTGCTGATAATATAACAATCACAGATTCTGCTGGAGCAATGGAGCCAAGCAAGGTTAGAAAAGTTATTGAAGAAGTTAAAACTAAGACGAATCTTTGCCTAGGTTTTCATACCCACGATAATTTAGGTCTTGCTGTAGGCAATTCCATGACAGCCATTGATAGCGGGGCAGACTTTGTTGATACTGCAATTGCAGGACTTGGGGCAGGTGCCGGTAATACTAGGACAGAATTACTTGTAGCAGCCCTCAAAAAAGAAGGCTATCAAGTAAATGTCGATATGTTTGAAGCAATTTCATCTGTAAAAACTCTAAGAGAGATAATTAGAAAATACGGTGTGGATGTGAAGGACATGGGAGATTTGATTCTAATCGGCTATTATGGAATATATTCGGCCTTTATAAATTTAGTAAATAAGCTAAGCGAAAAATATGAGGTCAGCAAAAAAGTCCTAATCGAGCAAATAGCAGCTAAGGGTTTTGTGCCTGGCGATGAAGAAAAAATTGAAAACTTGGCAAAAACTTTAAGCTAATAAAAAAGCTAGCAAAGATAATATATATCTTGCTAGCTTTTATTTATGACATGTTTTTTATATAAGAATAGGTTGTTTCTGGGACAAAGTTTTTGATTTTCTCGACTTCGCCCGCTTCTAGATAATCCCTAACTTTTGATGCTGATATGATTTCATCTGATGATTTTTTTCTAGGTATTTCAATAAGTTCTATTTTATTAGGCTCCTTATTGAAAACTTCCTTCATGGTTTGGTTGTAGATATTAGTTGTCTGGTCAGTTTTTTCTTCGCCTACAAATCTCTTTTTTATCCCAAGAACCCTTGCTATATGGTTTTTAAAAATCTTAGCATCTAAGCTTGCCTGGATTTTAGTCACAGACTTATCTTCATCTATAAAATATGATGGGAAAGTTGCAGAAGAAATTAGGTAATTATCAGTTTTATGGAGGCTAATATTTTTAAGATCACGAGTACCAAGATCTACCATATTGTACCTATCATTAGTATTAAAATATGATTCATCTTCACTTACCACAAAAATATGGAGGAACTTTACATGACTTAAGCCGTATTCTATAAGGTGTCTGTGGCCAAGGGTGAAGGGATTGGCATTAAGGACAACAGCCCCGATATTATCTACTGAAACTTTTTTTTCACTAAGCTTTTCTAGGTATGACTTAAAGCCCTTGTCAGCCCTTTCCATAAAAATAAGGTCGGATCCAACTTGCTCGATTTTTTTAAAACCAATAGAAGAAAAAGAATCCTCATAAACTGGTTTGGTATAAACAAAGGCCTTATCGTAGTTGTTTTCGTGAATTTCATTTAAGACGCTAGTCATCAGAGAATTAAAAACAGCCCCACCCTTAAAAGAATCATCTATAGCCACGCATTTTATTATGTTTTTATAGATAGATGCGCTAGCCACAAGCTTATCAGACTCGTATTTTGCAAAAGTTGTGTCAATATTTTCTTCATAATTTATATTTTGGCTATTTAATAGCTTTATAAGGTCTTCCTTATCTTTTTTTATAAATTTAGGGTAAATTTTAAACATAAAATTCCTCTCTTAATAGGTCTAAAGTTCTTATAGTGGTGAACAAATCAGCAACACCGCCTGATGATATCTTATTATTTACATAGAAATCATCAAGTTTTTTAATTTCTCGAGCGTAGGCTTTTTCATCTTTTATTTTAAGGATTTCTTTTGCCCATTCTTTCACATAGGCTAAAGTTTTAAAATTTGACCTATGAAAAGTAGTGGTATCGTCAGTGTTTGCTATAAGAAAAAGCGTAAGCTTCGTATCATCAATAGGATTTTTAGAAATCTCATCGACACGGTCAATTATTTCCCCAAATCCTGTGAGTGGATAAGATCTAATATCCCTAAGATCATTTTCCTTCCAGATAATAGCCTTATTTTCCTTTTGATAATCATCTCTTAGGTCCGTAGAAAATTTGCTGATATAAGCTTCTAACTCATCCCATTTCACACCAAAAACAAAGGCATAGGCCAAAAATAATTGTAAAAATATCAGTCCTTTGTGTGTATTTATACCCTCTGTGGCATAAAACATATTTTTTTCAATTTCTATCCCTCTATTTTTAAGGTCTCTAAAATTTTTTATTTGTGGCCAATCAGTCTCATTAAAAGATTCTATGATGGATTTAGCAGACTTTTCGAAAGTTTTATAATCCATATCATCGTGTGATCCATTAGTAAAGTAGCTAACACAGCCAAAACTATAGGGTCTTTTAAGCTCTTTTTTTATAGATTTTTCTAAACAATAAGTATATCTTTTTATATCTCTCATACTTAAATTATAGCACAAATGGGATAAAACTTTGCATTTTAGGTGTATAAGGAGAAAATAACAATCTTAATTTGAAAGTAATTTTAAAACTTTTGCCATAAATTTAACATAAATTTAATATCAATTTTTTTATAATAAAAAAACAAAAAATATATAAAACATAGTTAATAAAGTATAAAGGTGGTAAATATGAGAAAATACAAAATCGCTAGTCTAGCCCTATCAATGGCCCTATCAGTATCATTTATGGTATCAAATAATGAATTTTCTTTAGCAAATGAAAATAAAGTGGCTATAAAAGATGAAATTACAAACAAAAACAAAGAATATGAAAATCTAAAAAAAGAACTTGCAGCCGAAGAAGCAAAGCTTAAAGAGCTAGAAAATAATTTTACAAAAGAAAAAGCCTTACTTGACCAATACAAAAAAGATAAGGCAAAATACGAGAGATTATTAGAAGAAAATAAAAAAGAAGAAAAAGCATTAGAACAAGAAAAAAATAAAATTGGCAGCAAGGAAAATCTTGCAAATGAAGAAGTTGAACTTAAAAATAAATTAAAAAAATTAAAAGAAGCTAAGGCTAAATATCAAGAATCATATAATAAAGTTTTGGCTGAAAAAGAAGAAAAGACTAAAGAACTTCAAAGGTTAAGAGATAGAAATAAAGGCTATGATCCAAGCCTACAAAATAGTATTGACGAAAAAGAAAGTCAAAAACAAGAATTAGACAATAAATTAAAAGACCAAGATGCTAAAATTAGTCAAATTGGCAAGGATATTCAAGAAACTAGAAATAAATTAACCATGTCAATAAGTGAAGATAATAGATATATTGAAGGGATTGCATCTAAAGAAAATGAAATTGAAGAGTTAAAGAGCAGAAAACTTGGCACGTAGAAGCTTTACAACGTGCACAAGAAGCTAAAAATAATTATTCAATGGAATCTGATGATGAAGCTAATAAAAAAGATAAAACTTTAAAAGAGTTTGATGCAACAATTTCTAAAATTCAAAATGATATTCTTGAAAACGAATCGAGTATAAAGAAAGTTGAGAAAGAAAAAAGCGAGTTAGAAGCACAAAAAGCAAGTGAAGCAAAAAATAGGGAAAAAATTACAGAAAAATTATCTTCTTTAGAAAAAAATAAGAACAAGGAAGAAGGTGAAAGAGCTAGATTAAATGGAGAAATAAATAAACTCCAAGCTGAAATTGATGACCTTACCCAAAAAATAAATAATCAAAAGGTTAATAAAGAGGACTTAAAAAGAATTAATGAATTAGAAGGAGACATTGCGGGAATTGATGGAAAGATTTCAAATGGTTCTAAATTATTAAAAGATAATAAAGAAGCAATCGATAAGACAGAAGAAGAAATCAAAGAAAATAAAAGAAAAAGCTTAAGACTTAAAGAATTAGACGAAAATCTTGCTAAAGTTAAAAAAGATATTAATAATTATGAAGAACAGGTAAAGGTTGATATAGCAGGGCAAGAAGCTAAAGTTAAGAAAGCTGAAGAAGAAGTAAAAACTCAAAGGCAGAAAACTAACGACCTTATCGACAAAATAAATAAAAACTTTGGCCTTAAAATTCCAAAAACGAAAGAAAAAGAAGAAAAACCTAAAGCAAAGGAAAAAACTCCTGAAAATAAGGGCAAGACAGGTAAAAACAAAGCTTCTGACAAGGACTCTGGAAAGAAGACTAGCATAGTAAGTCCAAAGAAAAAAGAAATTCAAAAACAAATTATCTTACTTGAGGTCGCTGTTAGCAAGAATAAGGTTGCAGTAAAATCAGCAGAATTCCTCCTAGAAAATGCCCCAAAACAAATAGCTCCTGTAAAAGATAAGCTTATAAGGCAAATTGAAAAAGCAAAGAAAATAATAGAAAAATCAGAAAAGCTTTTAGAAAGAGCAAAGAAAATTGAAGCTTAGAACCTAAGATTTCCCCATTAAAAACCCCTAAAGTATGTAAAAAACTTTAGGGGTTTTAGTTTATAAATGTTTATTATATTAGATTCTTAATCTCATAGGTAATCCTAATTAAAGAAGTATTAGTTTTAGGATAAATACTACTAGTAAACCTGTTAAGGCTTGTAGGACTGATGCTATTGAGAATGATTTGTAGCCAAGGCCGGTGTCGATTTCTAGTGTAGATGTTGCTACCCAGAAGAAGTCGTCGTTGGCGTGGAAGATCATTGATCCACCTGATGCACAGGCTAGCATTGCGATTACAAGACCCATTGGGCTTGACATGCCTAGGATGCCTAGGATTGGTGCAAGCATACTTGCAGCTGTAACCATGGCAACTGTACCAGAGCCTATTGCTGTTCTAAAAATTGCTCCGATTATAAATGGTGCTAGTATTCCTATATCAATTCCTGAGAAAAAGTCTATTAGGATATCTTGAAGGGCAGAAGCTCTTAAGATACCACCAAAGGCACCACCGGCACCAACTATTAGGACGATTTGACCGGCTTGTTTTAAAGCTTCGCCAAAACCGCCGTCAAAGGTGTGGATTTCCTTGTCGTCTTTGTATAGGCTTTTGTAAGAAATGAAGGCTATGATCATACCTAGTAAGAGGGCAATCATTGGCTCTCCAACGAATCTAATGATTTCTACTAAAGCACTTGTACTTTCAGCATCTTTTGTCATCATGTCTGCTACAGTTTTTATTAGCATTAGGATAATTGGTAAAACAATTGGTGCAAATGACATGAATACTGATGGTAGTTTTTGATTTTCATCGATTTCTATTTCGTGTTTTGGTTGGATATAGTATTTTTTGCCAATATAGTCGCCGTAAAAATGAGCTACTAGCATGACAGGTATAGATACTATGGCACCAAATGCTATTACATAACCAAGGTCTGCTCCAACAATACCAGCTACTGCAAGTGGTCCTGGTGTTGGTGGTACAAACATATGGGTTGCATGAAGACCCATTGTAAGTGAAACTGCCATTGTTGTCATAGATATTTTTGCATCTGGTATGGATACAATAAATAGTACAATTTAAAATCGAACATATGATACAATAAAT
>CAUPHU010000094.1:0-6639 GCA_963511095.1 uncultured Anaerococcus sp.
AAAACTATTCTATAGAAAATAAAATCCATCCAGCATTCATTACAGAAAAAAACATAGACCACTTTAGAGGCCAAATGGAATCAATCGGCTTTTCTTTCGATTGGGATAGGGAAATTAATACAACAGATCCTGATTATTATAAGTGGACCCAATGGATTTTCCTACAAATGTATAAGATGGGTCTTGCCTATAAGTCAGAAACATCTGTAAACTGGTGCCCATCATGTCTTGTAGGTCTTGCAAACGAAGAAGTAGTTGACGGCAAGTGCGAAAGATGTGGAACAGAGGTAGAACATAAGCTTAAAAACCAATGGATGCTAAAAATAACTGCCTATGCTGATAGGCTAATCGACGACCTTGACGAAGTTGATTTTGAAGATAGGATCAAAACCAGCCAGATAAACTGGATTGGCAGAAGCCACGGCGCAGATGTAAACTTCAAAATAAAAGGCAAGGAAGAAGAGCTTACAGTTTATACAACTAGACTTTATACAATTTTTGGCGTATCCTATATGGTTGTATCTCCAGAACATCCAATTCTAGAAAAATATAAAGACGAGATAAAAAACTACGAGGCAATCGTAGAATACCAGCACCAAGCAAGCCTAAAATCTGATTTCGAAAGGTCAGAATTAAACAAGGACAAAACTGGTGTTATGATAGATGGACTTTCTGCAATCAATCCACTAAACGAAAAAGAAATTCCTATTTGGGTTTCTGATTATGTTTTAATGGGTTATGGAACAGGCGCAATAATGGCAGTTCCAGCTCACGATGAACGTGACTTTGAATTTGCTAAGAAGTTTGACATGCCAATAGTTCGTGTCTATGACTCAGAAGAAGACCTTCCTGTGACTGATATTGAAAAAGGGACATCAATAAATTCTGATTTCCTAAATGGACTTTCTGCAAGCGATGCAAAGAAAAAAGCTATAGAATATATAGAAGAAAAAGGCCTAGGAGAAGCAAAGACCAACTTCAAACTTCGTGACTGGGTATTTTCTAGACAAAGATATTGGGGAGAGCCAATTCCAATGGTACATTGCGAAGACTGCGGCTGGGTGCCAGTGGATGAAAAGGACCTACCAGTAAGACTTCCAGACATTGAGTCCTACACACCAACAGCTACAGGTGAATCTCCACTTGCAAAGATTGATGAATTTGTAAATACAACTTGTCCTCACTGCGGGAAACCTGCCAAAAGAGAGACAGATACCATGCCACAATGGGCAGGATCTTCTTGGTACTACCTAAGATATGCAGATCCTCATAATGATAAAGCTCTAGCAAGTAAGGAAGCTCTTGATTATTACACACCTGTTGACTGGTACAATGGGGGAATGGAGCATACTACCCTTCACCTTCTTTACTCAAGATTTTGGCATAAGGTTTTATATGATATAGGACTAGTTCCTACAAAAGAACCTTACATGAAAAGAACAAGTCACGGCATGATCCTAGGTCCTGATGGCCAAAAGATGAGCAAATCTCGTGGCAATGTAATTAATCCTGATGATATAATAAGAGACTTTGGTGCTGACACCCTTAGGACCTATGAAATGTTTATGGGAGATTTCTCTTCCGTTGCAAAATTGTCAGATGAGGGAGTTAAGGGTTGTAGAAAATACCTTGAAAGAGTTTATAACCTCTTAGATCTAGTGGAAGACGGAGATTCTTATTCAAAAGAATTAGAAATCTTAATCAATCAGACAATCAAAAAGGTAAGCGAAGATTACGAAAATCTTAAGTTTAATACAGCTATAGCCCAACTTATGACCCTATCAAATGAGATGAGAGCTCTAGGAAAGATTACAAGAAAAGATTTTAAAACCTATATCACACTCCTAAACCCAGTTGCTCCTCACCTTACAGAAGAGCTTTGGGAAATGGCAGGTTTTGAAGGAAGGCTTAATGAAACGAACTGGCCAAGCTATGATGAAAACAAGCTAAGTCTTGATACAGTCGAACTTCCTGTACAGGTAAATGGCAAAATGCGTGGCAAGATTACAATATCTAAAACAGCCACCCAAATAGAAGCCCTTGCTCTTGCAAACCTAGACAAAAACGTAAATACCTATATCAAAGATAAAGAACTTAGAAAAGTAATCTACGTTCCAGGTAAGATTTTAAATATAGTTGTATAAAAAAATAAAATCCATCGACCAAGTCTGGTCTTTGGATTTTTATTTGTCAAATTTCTATCTTTACCAAATCTTCACAAAAGTATAGTATTATAGTCTAGTAATTGACAGATAGGAAAGAAGAGTGTATGATAGCACTACATACATCATACAGCGGAGTAAATATGGAAAAGTTTGTAAAAAATCAAATTTTTAATATAATAGGGGCATTCCTCTTAATATTAGGTATTGTCCTAGGTTTTGTAGGCTACCACAAGGGTTATTTTAATTCTATTGATACTTTTAGAGAATTAATATTAGCCAAAGGAGTCTGGGCACCCCTTGTTTTTATGGGCCTACAAATAGTACAAATAATTGTTCCGGTAATACCAGGTGGCCTTACCTGTGTTGCAGGAGTGGTGATTTTTGGAGCCTTTTGGGGATTTATTTATAACTACATATCAATTTGTATCGGATCTATTCTTGTGTTTTTTATCTCAAGGACTTTCGGCAGGTCCATTGTACTTAGGATATTTGGAGAAGACCTCTATAATAAATATAAGGGCAAACTAAACGAAGATAGGTATGATAAGTTTTTCGCTTGGGCAATATTTTTGCCAGTAGCACCTGATGATTTTCTTTGCTACCTAACAGGTCTTACAGAAATGTCAGTTAGGAAATATATCCTAATCATCCTTCTTTGCAAACCTTTAAGCATATTTGCCTATTCAATGAGCTGGGCTCTTGGCTTAGATTTCTTAGTTAATAAATATCTTTAGGAGATGTAATGAATTTTAAAGACTTAATAATATTTTTATTTCCAGCCTACTTTATATTTGTAGGCTTTACATCAAACATGATAAAGGATAAGCCAATAGATAAAAAATATGGCTACAGAACGCCTCTATCAACTAAAAATAAACACAATTGGTACTATGCCAATTCCTACATGGCAAAGGGAGCTTTCGCCCTTGCCTTTGGATTTATAATACTTGGCCTAGTTTTAAATCACTATGTGGATATGACAAGACTTAGAAGGATAATTTTTGTCATAGTAGAATTTATGGCCTTTATAGTCCTAGGCATAAGCCTTGAAATGAAACTTAAAACAGTTCACAAAAAATAGGAGGAAACTATGTTAAGATTAATTGCTTACATCCTAATGACACTTGGGCTTATACTACTAATTCCAAGTTATTATAAAAAGTATAAGGAAAGTAGAGATAGGCTAGACTTGTTAGAATTAATATGTTTAGGAATTATGATTCCATCTCTACTTATCTTAATAATAGGTCAACTTATATAATAAAAGCTCTCAAGTTTGGTAAATCCAAGCTAGAGAGCTTTTTATTAGAGTAATATCCTAAACTTTTTTATTTCTTTTCTATATAGTCTTTAAGATAGGAGTATAAAAAGTAAAAGGCAAAAGATATTGTAATATGGCCGATGCCAGCAATTCCAGATATAGCAGCACTTAGAGATGCGCTATCTAAATCATAGATTTGGTAAAAGCCCCTAGCAATTATTGTGCTAATAACTAATATTAGGGCAAAGTTGTAGGTCTTAAAAAATCTTTTTTCTTTTTTATCTTCTTTTATATCAAAACTTTTCGCAAAGATACTCAAGATCAAAAATAAGATAAAGCCTAAAACCAAGGTGTGGGTGTGGGCAACTCTCAGGCTTGTAAGGCCAGTAAATCCAATAATTCTTGTGTATTCTCTGTAGAAGGCTCCTATAAATAAGCCAAAGATTAAATAAATAAATGATGTTTTAAAATATTTTTTTGTCATAATTAACTCCTCCTGAACATTGTTCATAAACTTTCTTTATAAGGCCCGCTTTTTAAGGCGGGTTAGTAGATAAGTTTTTTAATAATTTTAAGTATTAAGTCTTTGTTATGATTATTTTCTGCTATAAAACTGTGTATTGTCTTAAGTATAAATTCAAGCAAATCATCCTTAGTAAAGTCATCATCGAAGGCATCCTTTCTGATATTTGGATCCTTATCTAGGATTTCCATCATGTTTACACTTACTTTTTCGATGTAATTTGTCATGGAATCTTTGGCCTTACCAATATTTTGAGCTTTAAAACTTAGGGAGTGGATATTAAAAAAATTAGGGTATTTTTCTATACCAAGGCTTAAATCTTTAAAAATATTAGATAAATATTCTATAAAATTATCGGTATCAAGCCTAGCTTGGTCTAAAGATAAAATATCTTCCCATACACTTTCTATTGTACTTATCATAAGTTCATCTTTTGATGAAAAGTAGTTGTAAATTGTACCAACTGCCACATTAGAATTTTTGGCAAGTTTTCTGATGCTTAAGGCATTTAGACCTTCTTTTGCTACTATATCCCTAGATTCTCTAAGTATTGTTTCTTTAGAAATAATCATATATGACTCCTATATGAACATTGTTCATTATTATTATAATTTATAATCATCACTTGTCAAGATTATTTTGCTTTTCTTTTCTAATTTTATCGTAGTAATCTTTTCTCTTAGGATTTTCCTTAAACCAACCTTTTAGTACCCTCTCTTCCTGCTCGATAACTTCTCCTATAGACCAAAATCAGCAGCAAGCTATGACCCCAGCAAAAATACTTGGGATTAGACTCTTTACGTAAATTGAAATTATCACAAAAATAAGACCGGAAAGTGCAAAATATTTATTAATCTTTTTGCCAAAATAATATTCGCCCTTAATCACAAGTGGATGAAAAATCCCTATAAGAAAAAATGTTACTACGCCAATTATTATTCCTTCCATATTTCCTCCTTATTTAATTATCATATATTTGTAAGTTTTGGTCAAATTTATAATAAAAATAGTAAAATTAGCGAATGTAAAAGCATTTTTACATAGAAAAATACTGGTGTAAAGTGATATAGATAGACTAAATAATAATAATTTTTTAATATAGACTTAGGAGGTTAGAATGAAAATAGGAGATAAATTGAAAAAGGCAAGGCTGGATAAAAATCTGACCCAGGAAGAAGTTGCAGAAAAAATATTTGTCTCTAGGCAGTCAATTTCAAACTGGGAAAATAATAAAACTTATCCAGACATAGGAAATGTGATTGCCTTATCGGACTTATACCAAATAAGTCTTGACGAGCTTTTAAAAGGGAGTGATAATTTTATGGAACATTTGGAAGAATCAACAGATTTAGTAAAATCTAACAAAAAGCTAATGGCTCTTATAGTCCTTGCTTTAATAGCAATGATTGTGATGGCGTTTTTTACAGAATTTTTGCCTGAGAAAGTATTTTTAATTTCTATATTTACACTTGCAGCAATTTTGACAAGTCTTATCTACAGAGAAATTATCAGAAGATTTTAGGAGAATAATATGGATATAAAATTAATTATTATGATAATTAGTGGTGCAGTATTTTTGGTTGGAGGTATCATCCTTCAATATAATATTTACAAAATGACTCAAATAGATGCAAAGGCTAGGGGACTTAAGCATCCTAAACTTTTAGGAGTATTAAATATTTCCGGTAATAATGGCAATGCTTTTTTGCTAGCATACCTTATTGGTAGGAAAAAATATCCTATACAAAACATATCTAAAAAGGATTTAGAAGACCTAGAATCCTACAAGAAAAAATCTCTACTTGCCTTATGGATAAACCTTGGGGCATCCTTAGTATTTCTTATAGCATTTGTATATTATAAGCAAATGACGTTTTAATAAGATAAAAAGCTTAAGCGATTTTTCGCCTAAGCTTTTTTCTATGAATATAATTCAGCTTGTGTTGTAAACATCTCTTTGTAGAGATCGTTTTCTTTCATCAAGTCTTCGTGAGTTCCATTTTCTGTAATTTTTCCCTTATCACAAACTATAATCCTATCTGCGTATTTGGTAGAAGATAGTCTGTGGGAGATGAAAAGTGAAGTTTGGCCTTTTGAAATTTTTAGCATATTTTCAAAGATCTCCTGTTCACTTCTCGGATCTAGGGCGCTGGTTGGCTCATCCATTATGAAAAATTTCCCTTCATGAAAGATTGAACGAGCCAGGGCAAGTTTTTGACCAATCCCACCAGATGGCTCGACAGATTTGTCTGAGAAAAGATAGGTCAAAAATGTATCTTCTTTTTCTACAAGTTTTCCTATCCAATCTGATAAATTAAGAAGGTCAAAGGCCTTATCCATATTTTCATACTCATAATCTGTAATATCTTCCTTCAATTTACTTGTGATATTTTCGCTAATCCTAAATGGAAATAGCCTAAAGTCTTGGAAGGTAGGGGATAGGATCTGGTAGTACTTTTTTGTTGAAATCTTAGATATGTCTATATCATTTAAGTAGATATGTCCCTCTGTCGGTTCATAAAATTTGCACAAGAGCTTAACAATAGTAGATTTGCCTGCACCATTTTTGCCAACAAGAGCCAGAGTTTCTCCGTTTTTTATTTCAAAAGATGCGTCCTTTAGGACATAGTCTTCGCTTGCTGGATATTTAAAGGAGACATTGTCAAATCTAATATTAATCTTGCTTGTGT
>CAUPHU010000095.1:0-6617 GCA_963511095.1 uncultured Anaerococcus sp.
TATTGTTGCAACTGTTGATTGCCAGCTTCCAAAGCCTATTGGCCTAAAGATTACACCGATCACAGAACCTAATACAGCTATGATTGATCCTTCTGAGTTTTCTTCAACCAATTGTAATTTGAAGTCAAAGTTTGTTAAGAACCAAATTATGATAGCTGATAGGAAGATTATTGTACCTGCTCTCTTAACATAGGCCTTAGACTTGTTATAAACGTCAGTTAAAACTGATTTTACTCTTGGTGCGTGGTATGGAGGAAGCTCCATAATAAATGGTGCTGGTTCATCAGCTAGTTGTTTAAATTTCTTTAAGATAATACCAGAAAATACAATTGAAGCTACACCAATCGCATAGAATGAGAATGATACTAAGGCTCGATGTTCTGGGAAAAATGCACCTACGATTAGGGCAATTACTGGTAATTTTGCTGAACAAGGCATGAAAGTAGATGTCATGATTGTAATCTTTCTATCTCTTTCATTTTCGATTGTTCTTGATGCTTGGACACCTGGTACACCACAACCTGTTGCAACCATAGCTGGGATGAAAGATTTACCTGATAGGCCAAATCTTCTGAAAAGCCTATCCATGATAAAGGCTACCCTTGCCATATAACCAATATCTTCAAGTATTGATAATAGAGCAAATAGGACCATCATTTGTGGTAAGAATCCAAGTACTGCTCCCACACCTGAAAGGGCACCGTCAGTTACCATTGATTGTAAAACTGGATTGATATTTGCGCCTTCCATCCATTCGCCAACTGCTGGTATTAGGGTATCATCAAAAAATCCGTTAACGGCTTCAGTAGCCATGGTTCCTGGTGAATGTTCATAAACTGCACCGAAAAATACCAAAAACATTACTAAGGCAAAGATTGGTAGACCCAAGATTCTATTGGTTACAATCTTATCAACCTTATCTGTAAGGCTTTCCTTTGGTGGAGCCTTTACTAGAATTTTATCAGAAAGTTCTGCTAAATTCTCATACCTAGCTGTAGTTATGATTGATTCTGTATCATCATCTTCTTTTTCTTCGAAATCAAACCTAATTTTTTCAATCTTAGCTAAAATTTCACTAGGAATAGTGATGTGATTTAAGGATTCGTCATCATTTTCAAAAGCCTTTATTGCATAATACCTAGCAAAGTCATCGCCAACTATTGGTTTTAAGTCTTCTGAAATTTCTCCTAAAGCCTCTTCAAGTTCAGGACCAAACACCATAGCATGTGGTTTTTCTCCGCCCTTCACAAGCTCTAAGATTTTCTCAATTAATTTGTCAACACCCTTTTCCCTAGATGCAATTGTTTCAACTATTGGAGCATTGATATTCTTAGAAAGACCCTCAATGTCAATCTTATCACCCTTACCCCTTACTATATCCATCATGTTTAGGGATATAAGCATTGGAATACCAAGCTCTGCCAATTGGCTTGTAAGATAAAGGTTTCTAACTAGGTTTGATCCGTCAACAAGGTTTATTATTAAATCTGGTTTTTCATTAAGAAGGTATTCCCTAGAAACAACTTCTTCCATAGTATATGGAGAAAGGGAATAAATTCCTGGTAAGTCTTCAATAATAATATCTTTGTGGCCTTTTAAAAGACCTTCTTTTTTATCTACAGTAACACCTGGCCAGTTACCAACTCTTTGGTTTGAGCCTGTAAGGGCATTGAAAAGAGTTGTCTTTCCTGAGTTTGGGTTACCTGCTAAAGCTACTCTAAATGTCATATCTCTTCCACACTTATATTTTTTGCGTCATCTTTTCTGATGCTTAGTTCGTATCCTCTTAAATTTATTTGGATAGGATCTCCAAGTGGAGCAACCTTCCTGATATAGATTTCGGTATTTTTTGTAATACCCATATCCATAATTCTTCTCTTTGTAGGTCCATCGCCGCCTACTTTCGTAACTTTCACCGTACTTTTAATTGGCACTTCATTTAAAAATGTCATTAAGCCGCCTCCCTAACTATTATTTTTTGGGCTAGGTCTTTGTTTAAGGCAAATCTATTGTCATCAATAGAGAATATGTAATTGACCCCGTCAAAGCTTAGCACCCTTATTTTTCTACCCTTGCCAAATCCTAGGTTTTGCAAGTGTTTGATGATTTTATCATCACCTTTGAGCTTGATTACTTCTACTAAGTCTCCTGCACTATAAAATGTAATAGGCATGATAGCTCCTTTCTAAACATATATGTAAATCGAATTTAAACTCATCTTGTATTTACATATTATCACATAAGATAATGAATATCAATACTATTTAATAATAATTATCGTTATATTTTGTCAATCTGATTTTGTTTGTTAAAGGAAAGCGATATAGGCTATAACCATTCTAGTTTTTTAGGAGATTTTTGATATAATGTAAATAAGAAAATTATTAAAGATTAAAAATTAAAGAAGGAAGGTCAGATGTATTTTTTTGTAAATGATTATAATTCGATAGCTTATCCCGAAATCCTTGATGCCCTAAAGGATGCAACCTGCGAAAGAAATACCGGCTATGGCGAAGATTCTCACAGTCAGAACGCTCGTAAGTTAATAAAAAAAGCCCTAGGAGATGAAAATGTTGATATCTACTTCCTGCCTGGAGGGACTGGAGCAAATATTGTGGGAGCTGCATGCTGTATGCGTCAGCAAGATTCGATTATTTCTGCCAAATCAGGCCACATTGAAGGTCACGAAGCTGGATCAATTGAGGCAACTGGGCTAAAAATCGAAACCATCCCTACAGAAGACGGCAAATTATCAAAAGAATCTATAAGAAATTTCTATGAAAAATTTGGACCAGAATACCTAACAGTTCCAAAGAAAGTCTATATTTCAAACACGACAGAGCTTGGTACAGTCTATACTAAAAAAGAACTTCAAGAAATTTATGAATATTGCAAAGAAAATGGCCTATACTTTTTCATAGATGGGGCCAGGATGGCTGCGGCTCTTGCATCAGAAAAATGTGATTACACAATGAAGGACCTTACAAAACTTTGCGATATTTTCTATTTAGGAGGCACCAAGGCCGGTCTCTTATTTGGCGAAGCCCTAGTAGTTTCTAATGAGGACCTTAAAAAAGATATGAAAAACCTAATCAAACAAAAAGGAACCATGCTTGCTAAAGGTTTCATCTCAGGAATCATGTGGGAGACTGTCTTTAGGGATCAAGATTTCTACCTAAAAGGATCCAAACACGCCTATAAGATGGCAAAAATTTTAGCCGATGGCCTTGATAAAAAAGGCTACGCCCTCGCCTATCCATTTGAATCAAACCAAATATTCATCCTTCTTGATGAAAAAGAATTAGAAAAATGGCAAAAAATCTCTAAATTTGAAATAACAGGCGAAGAGAAAGACAAAAAAATCGCAAGACTTGTTACTACATTTAGGACTAGAGAAGATGAAGTAAATGGATTTTTAGATGAAATATAGGATTTCGAAAAGAATCTTTTAACTTTGTAAGTGATTTCCCTTGATGGACAATGAAGTTTTCTAAAAAAATTAACAAAATAATACTAATATTCTTGCAAAATTCTATAGACCATGTTATAATTATATCAGGAAAACGAAATCTAAAGATACCGGCTTTGGTAGTCGGTTGATAATAAGGACTTTTGTTGTGTAATATGCAACACAAGTCCTTTTTTTCAGAAATTTTATTTAGGAGAATGTTATGGGAAAAGTAAACGTTAACAACGAAATCAAGACACTAAAAAAAGTTATGCTTCATAGGCCTGGTGAAGAACTTCTAAATCTTACACCTTTCTTATTAGAAGAGCTTTTATTCGATGATATTCCAGATTTGGCCAAAGCTCAGGCTGAACATGACGAATTTGCTCAAATCCTTAGGGACAATGGTGCTGAGGTTGTCTATCTTGAAGATTTAATGACAGAAACTCTTGACTACAACGAAGGCCTACGTGATAAGTTCCTTAACCAATATCTTGAAGAAGCAGGAATCAACAATGAGAATCTTTACAAAGAAAGTGAAGCCTTCCTTAAATCTATCAAGGATACCAAGGAATTTGTAGAAAAAACCATGGCAGGAATAACCCTTAAAGAAATTGGTGGATTCAAGGATATTAACCAAATCGTAAGCAACCAAGCTTATACAGCTATTTATCCTATGCCAAACCTCTATTTCACAAGAGACCCATTCTCTTCTATAGCAAATGGCGTTTCAATCAACTGTATGCACACAAGAACAAGACGCAGAGAAACAATCTATGCCGATTACATCTTCAAGTACCATAAGGATTTCGGTGGTACAAAAGATTTCTACGGCAGAAAATCTGGCCATTCAATAGAAGGTGGAGATATTTTAAACATCAATAAAAACCTCGTAATGGTTGGTATAAGCCAAAGAACAGAGCTAGAATCAATAGAAAAACTTGCTAACAGCCTAATTTTGGCAGACGATAACGAAGTTAAGGAAGTACTTGCTGTAAATATCCCAGCAGAAAGAGCCTACATGCACCTTGACACCGTATTTACTCAAATTGACCATGACGCCTTTACCTATCACCCAGGCATCATGTCAACCTTCCACGCTGTTAGATTTACAGCAAGAGACGGAGAAATTGTATCAGACCAACTTGATAAGAGCCTAGAAGACCTACTAAAAGATGCTCTAGGACTTGACCACGTAAAACTAATCCCATGTGGCGGTGGCGATCCAATTGCTGCCCTTCGTGAGCAATGGACAGACGGATCAAATACACTAGCAATCGCCCCAGGCAAGGTTGTAGTCTACGATAGAAACAATGTCACAAATGACGTCCTAGAAAAAGAAGGCTACGAAGTCCTAAAACTAGACTCCTCAAACCTAACAGTAGGCAGAGGCGGCCCAAGATGTATGTCAATGCCACTTGTTAGAGAAGACTAAAGCTGGGTATAATATTATTAGACAAACTTTTTAAAAGGAGGTTCTTATGGGATTGTTAAAGAAACTCATATTTGCTAAAGGATCAGTAGACCTAGCAACAAACCTAACAGAAAGAAAACTCAAAAAAATGGGAAGAAGGAATAAAATGTTTAATAATAAATACAAAAATAAACCAAATATAATTTCAAGAATAGCAAAAGCAGCCTTTGTAGTAGGCGCAAGTGCATATCTAATAAATAAAAACAAAGACGAAGTCAAAGAAACAGTAAACGACGCAAAAGAAAAAGCAAACAGGGCAAAAGATGACATCATCGACGCCTTCAATAGCGAAGAATTGAAATAAAAAATCCGGCCTTAGGGTCGGTTTTTTTGTTGGGGAAATTTGGGAATTAGGATCTTTTATTTATAGTGGATTAAAATGGAAAATTATGTACATAGACTACCAGGAATGAATAACCATAAGATAATTTTAATTATAACTAGTAGATTCCTCCAGTCTCATCAAGCCAACGGGCTTGCCACTCGGGACGAGTCAGGCGAAACTTAAACTTTGAGGCCATATCACACGTTTATCGGGCAATGATTTCTAATCGAATAGCCCGTATTAAAAATCGTACTGTCTGAGCGACAGCGAGTTTACGATTTTTGGGGCTATGATGATTAGAAATCTGTAGTGGAATACACAAGCTACTACGAAGTAATTCTCTCTACAAATAAAAGCTTGCTGAAAGCAAGCAACCTTATCCGCACTCCGCTTAAGGAGCCGCTTGTGGGGTGTAACGGGGAGAGGGTCTAAGGGAGAGGCCGATGAGGACCCATGCGGAAGGGTCCTTGGGCCTCCCCTTTTTACGAAGATTCAATAGTAAATAAAATAATTATATTAAATACCAAGATATCTTAAAACTAAAGTTAATAGATAATATTCCTGGAATACTAGCCCCACATAGTGAAAAATTTTTGACTTAAATATCTATTGTGGTATTATAAAAAAGATTTAAGAACTTTTAAGAAAGGAATTTTTATGAACAAAGAAAAGAAAATCTATCACATAGATGATAAGGTCCCAGCAAAACTTCTCTTGCCCCTATCTTTGCAGCACACATTTGCAATGTTTGGAGCATCTGTTTTAGTCCCTATTTTATTTCAAATTAATCCAGGTATTGTTCTCTTAATGAACGGGATTGGCACCTTATTATTTATACTCATCACAAAAGGCAAGGCACCTGCTTATTTGGGTTCTTCATTTGCATTTCTAGCTCCAGGAACAGCTATCATTGCAAAACAAGGATTTGAATATGCACAAGGTGCCTTTGTTGTAGTCGGAATCTTAGGCTGCATCATGGCCTACATTATCTATAGGTTTGGCACAAAATGGATTGACGTAGTCCTTCCTCCAGCAGCTATGGGAGCAGTTGTTGCCCTAATAGGGTTTGAACTAGCTGGAAACACCGTTACAGGAGGCGCAATCGGTGCCAATCTCATGACAGACACTGCAAGCGCCAAAGACTTCATAGTATTTGCCATCACCCTACTTACAGCAATTATTGGTTCTGTTGCCTTCAAAGGCTTTTTCTCAACAATTCCAATCCTAATTGCAATCATAGTAGGCTATATCTCAGCCATATTTTTTGACATGGTCGACTTCACACCAGTCATAGAAGCAAAATTATTTACCATGCCAAACTTCCACATGGCAAAATTTTCTGCAGAAGCAATTCTAGCCATGCTCCCAGT
>CAUPHU010000096.1:0-6554 GCA_963511095.1 uncultured Anaerococcus sp.
TCGTGAAGGTGGTAGAACAGTAGCATCAGGAGTTGTTTCTAAAATCGTTAAGTAATCGAATTTAGCTTAATTTTACTAAATTTAAAAAATAATTAAAAAGCGGGCCTGAGCTCGCTTTTTTGCTTAGGAGACCTAATGTTTAAGAAAAAAACTATTTTTAGCCTCCTGCTTTTATTCGCTTTTATTTTCGCAGGTTGTGGTAAAAATGCCAAACCCTCTGATAAAGATAAACTGAGAGAGGCGATTGAAAGCAGCGAAAAAATAGAAAAAAAGATTACAAAAAAGAATAAAAAAACAGAAAAAAAACCTATTGGTGAGCCCTATGAAATAGGTATCACTCCCGACGATTACAATATGGACTATGATACATCAAGACTTTTAACTCTAGAAGATAAAAAAAGCCCGTATTATCCAAAAGATGGGGTTAGAGGACTTTACTTTAACACAGGATCAATTAATAATCCTGAGGTCTATAACAAAATAATAGGTCTTATAGAAGATTCTAACCTAAATGCTGTTGTAATAGATGTAAAGGACGACTGGGGAAATATAACTGTAGATTTTGATACAGATAATAAAGATATACAATATGCAAACTCTAAATTAATCAATGCTGAAAGATTGATAACAGACTTACACTCTAGGGGTATCTATGTCATAGGAAGAATTACAACCTTTAAGGATTCTATAATCACAAAAATCCATCCAGAATGGGGTTTTATGAGATCTGACGGTACTTTGTGGGCAAATGGCCATGGAGAAGCCTTTATGAATCCATTTTTAAAGGAGGTGCAGGACTATAATATTGCTATTGCAGAGCTTGCTGCTGAAGCTGGTTTTGATGAAATCCAGTTTGACTATGTAAGGTTTGCAGAAGGTTTTGAAACTTTTGGCGACCAACTAGATTATTCTAGAGGTGAGTTTGAAAATAAGCCAATGGATGAAGGTGATAAGAGAGTCAGTGCTATAACAGGCTTTGTAAGAAATGCTAGAGAAACTATATCAGGATATGGCATACCTGTTGCGGTAGACGTATTTGGTTATGCCCTACAAGCGGGCAGGGCAAGTGGTATTGGTCAAGATTTCTCAGAAATCTCAAACCAAGCTGATATAATGTGTTCGATGATTTATCCATCTCACTGGGGTCCATATTCATTTGAGATTGAAAAACCGGACTTAGAACCATATGAACTTGTAAAAAGATACCTTAATGAAGAACAAAAAATATTTGAAGGCCTAGAGCATACACCACAATCTCGTCCTTGGATCCAAGACTTTACAGCCTCATGGATAGGTGAAGGCAACTGGATGGTATATGATGCTGACGCAGTTCAAGCACAAATTGATGCGATTTATGAGTCTGGCCAAAGAGAATATTTAATATGGAATGCAACAAACACCTATTCAGAAGGTGTTGATTACTAAAAATTACTTTTGTAAGCTTACTTATAATAAAGTTTATAGAAAAACCACCTAGATTATCACAAATCGAATGTATTAACATAAGATTTATGATTTCCAGGTGGTATTTTTTATAATCTGTGTTTTCTTCTAAATTGTGATGGGGTTTGGCCAACTTTTTTCTTAAAAACTTGGTTGAAGTAGGATTGGGAATTAAAACCAACAATAGCGGATATTTCTTCCATGGTGTGGTTAGTAGAAATAAGCTGGTTTTTAGCAACTTCAATTCGTTTTAATATCAAATATTCAATAGGGGTTATCCTGTAAGATTGCTTAAATTCTGAAATAAGGTGGAACTTATTCATATATGCCATTGCAGAAAGGTCTTCAAGTTTGATATCTGAGCTATAATTTGAATCTATATATGATTTGATATAATCAATCTGCCTATTTACCTTCTTGTCATATTTGATAGTAATTGTATCCCTATATTTTCTTAATAAATAGATTAGAAGGGTTGTTGCCTGCGCATTCGCAAGGGAAGTTGCAAAAAGATCTTCTCCCTTATATTCATTAAAAATATTATCAAAATAATGTTCGAATTTAAGGTTCTTATCCCTGTTATCTATGTGGAAATAATTTATTTCTTGGGCGATTTCACCTTCAAGACCTGCTATTGAAATGCTTTCAACCCCGAAACCAAGTAGTCTTACATTGTCTATTTTTTTATCAAGATACATGGTGTGACCTATATTAGAATTTATAACTATTAAATCTCCAGCATTTACATCAATGAGTTCACTTTCTATTGATAACTTACCATTGCCTTCAGCAAGATAATAAAAATATGTAAATGGGTGGAACTGAATCCTGTTTGATACTTTTTTGCTTAGGTTATTTTTTTGAGCATCTAAAATCTTTAGTTCTATGTGACTTAAGTTTGTGTTTTCTTTTAATATTTGTTCGTTATTATTTTCCATATTAAATCCTTTGTACTATTTTACAAAATAATTTTAGCTTTCAAAATAATTTATACATTTATTATACTATATATTAGAAAAAAATTTAATATAAATAAGGCCATTAAAGTGAATTTTTTAAAAAAATTATTAATTTTTTCAGTTTTAATATAAAATCAGCCTATAATGACTAGAATTGAAATATAAATTGATTAAAAATAGATGAAAAGTATAATTTTACTAGGTGAGAAGATGAGATTAATATCAGATGATATGGCAAATCAAATAAAGGATAATTCTGACATTGTTGATATAATTGGAGAATATGTTGACCTAAAGAAGGCTGGCTCTTCTTATAAAGGCTTATGTCCATTTCATAATGAGAAGACCCCATCTTTTACAGTAGATAAGAAGAAACAATTATTCCACTGTTTCGGGTGCGGAGCAGGAGGAGATGTTGTTTCTTTTATAATGCAAAAAGAAGGATTGTCCTATCCTGAGAGTCTAAAGTACTTGGGGGAAAAAGCAGGGATTAATATAGTTTATAGTGAGAATCATGTAGTTAATGAGAGAAGGAATAAACTTTTCGATATTAACAAAGAAGTAATGATGTATTTTTACAAAAATTTACTTACAAATAAGGCACCCCAAGATTATCTATTGAACAGAGGACTTAGGTCTAATATTGTAAATACCTTTATGCTTGGATTCGCACTTGATAGTTGGGATAATTTATTAAATTTTTCAAAAACAAAAAATATCAAAGAGGAAGACCTCTTAGAATTAGGACTCATTGCTAAATCTAAAAAAGGAAATTATTACGATAAGTATAGAAATAGGATTATTTTTCCTATAATAGACACTTATGGCAGGGTTATTGGTTTTGGTGGCAGGTCCATAGATAAGACTATGCCTAAATACCTAAATTCTCCAGAATCAGATGTATTTAAGAAGAGATTTAACCTCTATGGTCTTAATAATTTTAAAAAACAAAATAGACGTGACCTAATCCTTGTTGAAGGCTATATGGACGTAATCGCTCTTAATAATAATGGGATTGATATTGCTGTTGCAAGCCTTGGTACGGCTTTTACAGTAGAGCAGGCAAAGCTTGCGAAAAGATATGCAGATAATATCTATATTTGCTATGATTCCGATACAGCTGGTATAAAAGCAACAAAAAGAGCTATAGAAATATTTAGAGAAGCTGAAATTGGGGTAAGTATAATAGAGCTAGAAGATGGCCTTGATCCAGATGATTTTGTCAAAAAATATGGTAAAGACGCTTTTGAGCAAAGGATAGCAGAAGCCCAAGATGAGTATAATTATGCCTATAATCAGATTTTAAAAGGTTATTCTGAAGCAAATGAGAATGAAAAGTTTGAAAAGCTTAATTTATTTATAGCTTTTCTTGCATCAATCAAGCAAGATTTGACAAGGGAAATATTTATAAATAAGGTTTCTTCTTTATTTGAAATAGACAAGCAAACTTTAAAATCCGCCATTTCAAAGTATAATAACAAGCATCATAAAGATACTTATAATAGGGAAGAATTTGAGAAATCACAAATTGTAATAGAAGAGAAAAGAAGTTTTATTAAAGCTCACGAATTAGAAATATTGAGGTTGATTTTTAATCAGCTTGAGGATTATCAAAAAGAACTAGGATATTTTGACAGATATATAGAAAGTCCTAAGGCAGTTAGTTTTAGAGATTTTCTAATAGATAAGGATCCTAGTAAGTTTGATAAGACTGACGAAGATTTTAAATTTATTTTAGATTATGTAATGGATGATAAAAATCCGATTTTAGTGAGCGAATTAAAGGATAAGATTAGCCTATATGAAAGACTTGAGAAGAGAAGAAATCTCAGAATGAGGTCTATAGATAGTAAGGGGAGAGATAATGACCAGCGATGATAATAAATTGCTCGAAGACGATGTCTTAAAGGAGATAATTGATGAGTTTGTGTCTATAAGTGAAAGCCAGGATGGGATGATAACTTATAGCCAAATTTATGAATTTGATGATTTTAAGGACATGGATAAGGATAGTCAACTTTTAGTCCTTGGTAAAATTACCGGAGCTGGTATAGAAATAGTTGAAAAATCTGAAACTGAACTTGATCAAGAAGAAGAGGTTGAAGATGATATTGACGATGAAGACCAGGATGAAGAAATTGACGAAAATGAGTTAGAAAAAGAAATAGATAAGTCTGTAGATAATTTAGCTGGCATTAAACTTGATGATCCGGTAAAAATGTATCTAAAAGAAATTGGTAAGGTCGACTTATTAACAGCTACAGAAGAAATTATACTTGCTCGCCGTATGGAGGCTGGTGAAATTGCGTATAAGACCTTAAATGGTTATAAATATAATAAACAAAATAAAAAGAAACTTGCTAATGACGTATTTTTTGGAGATCTTGCAAGGGTAATAGAGAATTCAAATAAGTCTTTGATTGAACAAAATGAAATAGATGAGACATCTATCAAAGACTTAGATGGTCTTGTGAATATGGGGTCTTTGTTTAATCAGGTTATGAATGGAGACTTAGATAAGGACCAATTAGAACAATTAAATGCAAAAATTATAATTTGCAATATTGCTCAAAATTCAATTGATGATGAAGATTTAACTAAAAAAGAAGCAAACATTTTGTGTGATCTTTTTGATTCCTTTGATCATATGCTACAAATAATAGAAAATGACGAGGTAGTAAGCATGGTTTACTCTTCCTTCAATAATCTATTAGAAAAGGCAGCAAATAAAGATTTAATTAAAACAAATGATCAAATGATAATAGATAATCTTCTCAAGACATCCGAATTTGCAGTAAGTATTAAAAACAATAAGGTTTTAAGTGACGATGAGAGGGACTTTTTAGCTTATAATATAGAAAAAAGAAATCTTGCTCTAAAAATGTTAAATAAGGAAAAGTTCACTGATGAAGAGCTTAATAAATTAAATTTAGATATCCTTAAATCTCAAAGGGCAAAAGAAAAACTAGCAGAAACCAACCTTAGACTTGTAGTATCTATAGCAAAAAAATATGTAGGCCGCGGTATGAGTTTCCTAGATTTGATTCAGGAAGGAAATATGGGCCTTATGAAGGCTGTAGATAAGTACGATTACAATAGGGGATTTAAATTCTCAACCTATGCAACCTGGTGGATTAGGCAAGCAATTACTCGTGCCATAGCAGACCAGGCAAGGACTATTAGGATACCAGTTCATATGGTAGAGACTATAAATAAACTTGTCCGAATTCAAAGGCAATTGGTTCAAGATTTGGGACGTGATCCTTCTAATGAAGAGATAGCAGACATTATGGGAATTGAAGTTGAAAAGGTATCAGAGATTAGAAAAATTGCCCAAGAACCAGTAAGTCTAGAAACTCCAATTGGTGAGGAAGAAGATAGTCACTTGGGAGATTTCATAGAAGACGAAACTGCAATAGATCCAGGAGAAGCAGCAAATTACACAATGCTAAGAGAGCAGCTAAATGATGTCCTATCTTGTCTAGGAGCTAGGGAGAAACGTGTTCTCCAACTAAGGTTTGGACTTATAGATGGTACACCACGCACCCTGGAAGAAGTGGGTAAAGAATTTGATGTTACTAGAGAGAGAATTAGGCAAATTGAGGCAAAGGCCTTAAGAAAGCTAAAATCTCCAAACAAAAGTGAATTATTGAAAGATTTTTTATAATGGAAGATAAGAAGAGATTATTAGATATTGTTAATATCTTAGATTCAGATAAAAAAATTATAGATGTAGGAACCGATCATGGATTGGTTCCTTTATATTTGGCAAAAAATAACATTTCAAATGACATTACAGCAACAGACATATCAGCGCCAAGTCTCCAAAAACTAGTAGATAGACTAGATGATGACTTAAGAAAAATCATTAAGACCAAGGTAACTGATGGCTTTAAGGGCCTAGAAGCAAGCGATAATCAAGTTGCAATTATTGCAGGTATGGGAGCAAATACCATGATTGAAATTATTGAAGGAAGTATAGAATTTGCTAAAAATTTAGACTACCTTGTACTTGCTTCTAATATAAATACCTATGAGTTGAGGCATTTCTTAAATGACCATAATTTCTATATAGAAAAAGATTTTTTATCCTATGAAAAGGGTAAATATTATGATATTTTGAAAGTTTTTTATGGCAAAAATCAAGAATTA